>NZ_DOTK01000039.1:0-157230 GCF_003521185.1 Brevibacillus sp. | reverse complement strand
ATGCTGGGCGCACCAAAAAAACACAGGCTGGTTGCCTGTGCTTGTGTAATCGAAACATACAAAGAAAAAGAACCGCGCAAAAAACACCCTGATTTCCGCGCACGATGACAACAGCCACGAAAAATGGCCGTTCCGTTCTCTTTTCCATTGTTTGTTGTTTTCCAGGGCAAACAAGTGCCGCATTCACCTGCTTTTCACGCGTTTTCACACGTTTACGCACTTGCGCCCTGCAAACAGGTTACCTGAATGGCAAACCATTTTTCGATTACCGTATGCACACAACATAGCCTTTTTGTGCTATTCAAAATCATTGTGCCAGGAATCCAATCGAAAAATTAATTTGCCACACGTAACCCTCCGTTCCATTCAAGTGCCTACAGCTTATCATGCGCTGCTTTTGACTGTCAATAACTGGTGCTCGCCCAGCGATTGGCTTCCTTAGCTCGTTCCTTTTCAGCTACGCAAGTAACTCTCCAATCGCTTCGTTCTTTGTTGCCCATCCAACAGCCCATTCCTTCGCGTGCTACGCGGTAATTCTCCAGCCGCTCGTTCTTTGCTGCAGCTCCCACAGCCGCGCGTAAAGCCCGCCTTTTTCCAGCAGCTCCTGGTGACGCCCCTGCTCCACGACTTTGCCCTCTTCCAGCACGATGATATTGTCCGCATTCACGACTGTTTTCAGCCGATGAGCGATCATGATGACCGTGCGCCCTTTGACCAGACGGCCGATCGCCTGCTGCATGACCGCTTCATTTTCCGGATCGAGAGAAGAAGTCGCTTCGTCCAGCAACAGCACAGGCGCATTTTTCAAAATCGCCCGCGCAATCGAGATGCGCTGCTTCTCCCCGCCAGACAGGGTAGAACCTCCCTCTCCGACCATCGTGTCGTAGCCGTCCGGCAGCTTCATGATGAAATCGTGACAGCACGCTTCCTTGGCGGCTGCCTCAATCTCCTCTTGCGTCGCATCTTCTCGGCCATAACGTATATTGTTGCGGATCGTGTCCTGAAACAAATATACATCCTGAAAAACCATGGAGATTTTTTTCAACAGCTTCTCCGGGTCCAGCTCGCGCTCATCTTTGCCGCCGAACAGCACTCGTCCGCCGAGCGGGTCGTAAAACCGCGCCGCCAGCCGCAGCATGGTACTTTTCCCGCTGCCGGATGGCCCGACAATCGCCGTCAACGTGCCTTCTCTCATTTCGACAGAAACTTTGTCGAGCACAAGCGTATCGTCATAGCCGAAGCTGACCTCCTCGAACCAGATGTCGTGCCCGTGCGGCGCATCCTGTTCTCCTTGCATGATCGGCTGGGCAAGCAGGTTGACGATGCGCTCGCCTGCCATCGCATCGTATTTGAATGAAGGCAAGCGCATAATCGCGACGGAAAGCGGGTCGAAAATACGCGCTCCCACGAGCAGAAACATCGCGAACAAAGGAACGGTCATTTCCCCGCCGAGTACGCGATACACACCAACAATCGTCACGAGCGACACACCCGACTGCATGAACGCCATCGCCACGAGAAAAAACGGGCCGAGCACCCCTTCGATGCGGATGCTTTCCTTCATGAACTGATAAAACGATCGCTCCAGCCGGGTAAAGTTGTCCATGCGCAAATTGTACGCTTTGATGACTTTCATCCCGTACAAGTATTCTTGCAGACAGTTGGCGAGTGTGACTTTTGCCTGGGAATGGCTCGTGCCAAGCTGTCGCTCCACCCTGGAGACTCCCCACAAAATCAGGATCGTGACAGGAAAGCCGGCCAACATCGCCAACGCCATGCGCCAATCCCAAAACAGCAAGCCAAAAAACGCGAGGAACGGAATCAGTATCCCGCTGACCAGTTGCGGCAACACCGAAGTGCTCGCATTTTCAATTTGAGTAAAATCGTTCATGATGGTGTGGCCCAGCTCGCCAGCATCCTTGCGCATGAGAAAGCCAAGCGGCAGCTTGCGCAAATGCTCGGCCAAGTTCGTCCGTCCGGCGGCAGACGCTTCATAGGCGCCGCGATAAATGGCGCGATACGCCTTCTGCTCGCAGAAATACACCACGCCGAGAAACACAACCATACCAGCCGCTGCGAGCCACAAACCTGTCGTGTCAAGCACGGCCTGCTCCCCCGCGTAATAGGCGTACACGAGACTGACAGCCCAAGCCAGACAGCCAAAAGGCAGCATGTTCGCCAGATTGGCAAGCACAGCCCAGATAATCGGCTTCGCCATTTTTTCCGGGTGGCCGGCCGTAATGTTATACAACATGTTGCGCATCAGCCGAACACCTCCTTCTCTTGCCTGAGATCGACTGTCCAATCCGTCGAACTCGTGTAGGCCACCCACATGTTTTTGTACAGCCCGCCTCTGGCCAAAAGCTCTCTGTGCGTACCTCTGTCCGCGATCGTTCCGTCCCGCAGCACGATGATCTGATCCGCCTCGCAGATGGTCGTCAACCGATGGGCGATAATCAGTACAGTCTTGCCCTTGATCAGTTCCCCCAAGGCGAGCTGCATCTCGTACTCGTTCTCAGGATCAGCGTAAGCCGTCGCTTCATCGAGAATTAAAATCTGCGCGTTTTTCAAAATCGCCCGGGCAACCGACACACGCTGCGCCTCTCCACCCGACAGATGCACGCCGCCCTCGCCGATCAGCGTGTCGTAGCCTTTTGGCAACCGCTCGATAAACGTGTGGCATTGCGCAGCCTTGGCCGCCCGGTATACGTCCTCTCGCGTCGCAGACGGCCTTCCCGCCAAAATGTTGTTGTACAGCGTATCGGAAAACAGGAACGTATCCTGGAATACAAAAGACATCGCATCCATCAGCTC
The DNA here is from genome assembly GCF_003521185.1 of Brevibacillus sp. Classification (NCBI taxonomy): domain Bacteria; kingdom Bacillati; phylum Bacillota; class Bacilli; order Caryophanales; family Paenibacillaceae; genus Brevibacillus; species Brevibacillus sp. The sequence goes on along the minus strand of NZ_DOTK01000039.1, from coordinate 154,416 downwards.
GCCAGTTTTCATCGCACGGATGTCTACCCCGCCAACGGAAATCGTCCCCTTTTGCACATCCCAAAACCGCGGAATCAACTGCGCAATCGTCGATTTTCCAGAGCCGGACGGGCCGACCAGCGCCGTAATTTTTCCTTGCTGTGCCACGAAGCTGATGTCTCTCAGCACTTCGTTGCCCCCCTGCTCGTTATAGGAGAAGGAGACATGTTGAAACGCAATGTCATAGCCCGTCGGCTTGTGTCCGTTGTCCGGTTCCGGGATTGGCTGCTCTTTCAGCATGTCGTCAATACGGTTGACTCCCTCCGCGATCGTCGTCATGGCCGAAGCGAAGCTGTTCAGCTTGAAAATCGGCGTAGAAATCCCTGGCGCCAGCACGAGAAACAGCATCAGTGTGGCGGCGAAAGCGACATGATCCGGGTCTTTGCTGAGAAAATACACCCCGACCGGAAAGAAAAAAGTCGCAAGAGATAGCAAGACGACCTTGAAGGAGACGTAGCCCCGTTCAAAATTGTCCGTATAGCGCAAACTGAAATCGCGATAATGCAGCATGTCTTGATAAAACTTGCGAAACGAATGCACGGTCTGCCCAAACACTTTGATCGCCGGCATCCCGCGGACGTACTGCACAGAAGAGGTGCTGATCGATTCCAGCGCGTCAAAATACTCCTTCAGCCCCGCCTTTGCCTTTTTGCCAGCCATCATCGAAAACTGGGCGGCAAATCCGAGCACCATCGGGATGATGCAGGCCAGAGCCAGCCAAACGTCGAGCGAGAACATCGCCACGATGATCACGACTAGCATGACTGCCGTATTGATCAAATCGGGAAGCTGATGGGCAATAAACAGCTCAATTCGCTCCACGTCCAGCTCCACCACTTTTTTAATTTTTCCCGTCGCATTTTTATTGAAGTATCCGAGCGGCAAAGAGCCGATATGATCAGCCAGCTTGACCCGGATGCCGTACAAAATACGAAAAGCGGCAATGTGCGAGCACATCCCGCCAACGTACATGAACAAATAGCCGAGGAGCAGTCCAACCACGCCCCATACCGCCCATGTGATGACATACGCGGCGTCGACAGCGGCAATGTCATCCGCATGGCGCAAAAGCTCAGCCAAAACGCAGTAAATCGACAAGTACGGGACGAGCAGCAAAAAGACGCTCACGGTAGACAAAACGGCCGAGCAAACCATCAGCGTCTTTTTCTCGCCTGCCAGTTCCATAAGCCGGGCCAGTCCTTTTTTGGGCTTACGTTTCAACGGTTCTCACTCCTTGTTCTGTGAAAATCGTCTCCTCATCATGAGCCGCTTTCAACTCCACAACCTGGTCGCTTGCCAGTCCAGACAAAATCTTGTCGTGTGTAATAATCACAACAGTCTTTCCTGCCCGGGCCAGCTGCTTGACCCACGCCGCGACTTTCAGGACACCGTCACCGTCCAGCCCGCTCGTCGGTTCGTCCAAAATAATCCACTCGGCATCCGAGCAGTAGGCGGCAGCCATCGTCACCCGCTGCTTTTCTCCCCCTGACAAGGAAGCAGGGTGACGGTCGCGCAGTCCTTCAATGCCGAACGCTGCCATCGCTTCATAGGCCCGCTTGCGCAAGTTCTCGTCCAGCGCTCTGCCCATGACAATCTCGTTGCCCACACTGTCCGAATACAGCTGGTAGTCTGCGTCTTGCATGACCAAGTAGCTGGCCGAGCGCCGCTTGCTGGCGGAATAACGGGCAGAACCGTAGAAGACCGCTCCGCTTCGCTCGCGCAACAGCCCGCACAACACTTTGCAAAGGGTCGTCTTCCCCGATCCGTTTTCACCCGTCAAGGCCGTCACTGTGCCCTTCGGAAGCGTGACGTTCAGATTCGAGATCCCATCTCCTTTTTTCCGGTAGGAATACGACAGCTCCCGGGCTTCCAGCGCCATTTCCGCCGTGCGTACGGTCTCCCTGTGCTCCTGCTCCCCCATCCGAATCATATCGGGATGGCGCAAACCGTACGGGCGAACCGCTTCCATCGGCAGTTCGGCAAACTCGTCCCGCGACCACGTCCGGGCGATTTGGCCTTGATTCATGCAGATAAACGAGTCCGCGACAGGCAAAAACGGATTCAGCCGATGCTCGCAAATGAGCAAAGTCGTGCCGTTGTCCTTGAGTCTCCCCAAAATCTCGATCAGATTTCGCGTAGAGGATTGATCCAGATTGGCTGTAGGCTCGTCTAGCAAAAGCAGCGGCGGGTTCAGGACAGATGCCGCCGCGATCGCGACACGCTGCTTTTGCCCGCTGGACAGCTTGTGCAGCGAGCAGTCGAGCAAATGATCTACCCCCAGTTGTTTCGCCACACTTTCAATCCGTTCGATAATTTCTGCCGGGTCCATCCCGATGTTCTCCGCCGAAAATGCCAGCTCATCCCGCACCTTTTCCATAAAAAACTGGCTGCGCGGGTCCTGAAATACGACACCCATCAGCATCGTTCTCTCCTGCGGCAAAAGCTCGGCCGGACTTTTCCCGCCCACACTCACCGTACCGCTGAGCGTCCCTGGATAAAAGCCGGGAGCCAGCCCGTTGACCAGCCGCATCATCGTGCTCTTGCCGCTGCCGGAGCGCCCGCACAACACGACGCACTGTCCGGCTTTGACAGACAAATTGATCTGCTTGACTCCCGACTCGCTGCCGGGCTCTCCGTCATCACTTGCATAATGGAAGGTGACATCGCGCAATTCGATCATCGAATAATCCCTCCCCCGTAAATCGCTGTTCCTGCGATGATATAAATGAGCAAAGCCACTGCGTCCACCGATTTGAAATGATACGGATAGATAGATGTCCTGCTGCACTTGCTCTCGATCCCGCGCAGCTCAGCCGATGAAGCCAGCTCGGCTGACAGTTTCAGGCAACGCACGACCAGCGGCATGAAATAGCACTCGTAAGCCATAGCCGGATGAAGCAGCGCGCTGTACCAGTGCGGGAAAATGCCCCGAGCGCGAATCCCGTCCCGAATCGCCTGCATTTCCATGATGACAACCGGGAAAAAGCGGAGCAAAACGCAAATCATTACCGTGATCGGCCGGGGCACAGCCATTCTCTCCAGCACGCACATCAGACTGCCAGGAGGCGAGTACATCAGCGTCGCCCCGATCATGACCAGCGGCATCATTCTGGCAAAAGAATAGAAAACGAGCTTCATCGTGCCCAGCATCTGCGGCATGATATACGCAATAACCAGCGACATCACATAGACGAGAATAAATGGCACGACCTTTCTGGACAGGTGATTTAAGACCAAGTACACTACACTTAAAGCAACCATCATATGTACTTGCCATTCTTCCTTGATCAAAATGGTCAGGATCGTTGCCAGCAAAAGCACCAACAAGTGTGTCTTTGGACCCGGTTTTCTCATGCCAGCTTCGCCTTTTTCACATGCTTCTTGAACAACACGTTTCCGATCAGGCATCCAAGCAGCCCGCCTGCTGCTGAAATCGCTAACATCGTAATCGCCATGCTCGGCGTACTGTAGTAATAGAGCATCTTATCCATGGCGGCTTTGGAATAGCTCTTGGACAAAGTGGCAATATACGCATCGCGGAAGAAAATGAGCGGAACGATGGCGCAGAGCGAATAGCCTACGTAAAACAGGGCGTAGGCAATGGCGTTGCGAACAGGATTTTTATAGCCGTCCTTGCCCCACAAAACCAGTTCGCCCACGATTCCCATGCAGGCCAATACGAGCAAAAAATACGCGTAGCCATAGGCGATAAAATACAAGCCTGTAATGACGGAAGTGAAGAACAGGACACCTCTTTTGTTGATTTTGTTGGACATGACAACGTAAAGCGGCGCATTGAGCAAAGCCGTAATCCCGCCAACCACCAGATACGAGGCGAAGGTAAAGATCGGGCAAATCGTCATAATAATGAGCATGACTACGTTAAAAATAGCGAGTGTGATAAAGTCCCGCAAAGTCCATCTGTTTTGCAGGGGTGAGACGGCGGCTTCCATGATAAATCCTCCTTTTGTTCATACTCTGAGATGATAGGGCTGTAAATGAGATCAATTTTCATTTGCAGTAACTTGGTTCCATTTTATTTTTTTCCAACTCGGGGGGTCAATGAGCTAACGGCAGGTGTGTCTTTTCATGGCATCATTTCGTCTGATCAAAGCATTGGGAGGTGAGTAGAAATGAAGGATCTTGTAGCTGACATGCACGTGCCTTGCCTGGCAAAATGCGGTTTTTTCCGCGATGACAGCCCATCTCCTTACAGTCAGGCAGGAACGTGCTTCTCCATCTCGCCGGAAAAAGGCTCCGGGCATTACTGGACGTATTCCCGCGAGAATCTGTTTTCCATCTCCATCCTCGACTTCGTTTTTTACGAGGATTTGTACCTGGAATTTGAGCAGCCGAAATATATGAGCCTGAACTACTACGACTCCGTGGCGGGAGAAGAGCTGCATCCGCCGAAGCGTCTCTCCTCCGGATACATCCGGGTGCATTTTGGCTGCAATAACGTGTATCGGGCGCGATATGAGAAAAATGTGCCGATTCGTTCCACTGGGTTTGAGATTACGCCGGAGTATTACGAAGATTATTTGCAGACCAAATACCCCGATGAGTACACAGACCTTCGTTCCGCTTTTGTCAGCGTGGACGGCCTGACTCATTTCCCCGAGCTTGTCTTTTTGCTCAGGCAAATCAGACAATTTCGCGGTACGGGAATCGCCGCGCGACTGTACTACGAGAGCAAGGTTGCCGAAGCGGTTTCCCTGATCGTCGAACGGGCCAAACAGCAAAAAAAGGCTCATCCGAGCAAGTTTGTGTCCAGAGAGGATTTGGATAGTCTTCAAGCTGTGACTGCGTATATGGATGAACATTTTGCCGGAGAACTTCACCTGGAGCATCTCGCCCGCATTGCCTGCATGGGTACGACAAAGCTCAAGTACACGTTCAAGCTCGTCTATAAGTGCACGATTACCGAATACATTCAAAACAAGCGAATGAGCCATGCGGAACAGCTGCTCAGCACGACTGACTTGCCGATCAGCCAGATCGCCCAGATCGTCGGCTATCACAATTCGAGCCGTTTTTCCGAGCTGTTCCGCAAGATGACTGGTCTTTTGCCCAACGAATACAGAAGACATTGCGCCACCCCTCTGCTCGGCGTAGCAAAAAAATAAGCTGTGGCCGCTTCTGTGACGGCTACAGCTTATTTTTTCAGCAAACGTGCGTCTTTAGTTGCTCGATCACGCTTTCCCAATGTTCCTTCATCTGCTCGCGCATGTCGGCATCCGCCAAGTTTTCCTGATGAAAGCTGACGGTAGTTTTCCCGTTTTTGGCGGAAATCAAGCGGATTTGCAGCGTCGAGAACTTTTCCCAATCGCTTTTTTTCCACCTTAGGCGAAGCTGCTGATAAGGCTTGACGATTTTGAACTGTCCGGATATTCCTTGCTGCGATTCAAAAGCTGCTTCTGCTGCAAGCGACAGCGGCGGCAGGTCGCCCAGCCAAAGCTTCGTTCCCTCCGGGGAGGTCAGAAAAAGCCAGATTGGCTCCGCCTCTACGGGAAGCGTTCTCCTCACGCCGATCTGAAACCCGGCAGCAGCGGTTTGCCCCACCACCTTAGGAGTGGCAGCGGACTGCTTTTTGTTCATCTGTACTTCCCCCTATCCGTTCGAAATGTGCGTGCTAATGCTCACAAACTTGTCTTTCTAGCATACTTTCATTTTTTGGAAATATCAATCAATCCACAGAGGAAAACAAGTTGCGTACCCGCTCATCCCGCAGCCAAAGCCCGCCCCAGGCCAAAATGGCCAGGTAGACAGCAAACAGCGTGTGCGTCAAAAGCGGCGCATCTACGCGAACTTGTGTAGCGATGACGCCACCGAAGTAGCCTGTCAGCAAAATCGCTCCCAACACTGCCGTTCGCGGCAAAGCGTACAAAAAAGTAGAGATAATCGCCAAAATGCCCAAGAGCGCAATATGGTGCTGCGCAAATCCGAGTACCAGTGTGCCTTCGACGACAGGAGCGGGTTGGATCAGCTTGAACACACCGTCAAACAGCATGAAGAGGATGACCAGCCAGCTCATGATCCGCGCTACCCACAGTCGCGTTCGGGAAATTGTTTTCGCCATGTTTTCTAACCGCCTTTCTTTATTTGCCAAAATCCTTTTGTTAAAAGAAGCGTATCATAAACCGCTCAACAACGTTTCTTCTCGTTTGCTATGTTCAGCGTCACGGCTTGTGGACCGCATGCCGCTCCGCTCACTCTCCTGCCAAAACATCGAGACATTTTTCACAAGAAAAAAGCAGTCCGTGCAAAAGGCTGCTGCCTCGCTGCTCGAACTGCCTGCGTTCTTCTGTTAGTTTGCTGTGTCGCTTACTTCAGCCGCTCCACCTGATAGCCTTTTTCCTTCAGTTGGTCAAGCACCATGCCTTTCAGCGCGTAGTGGGCAGAGCCTACGACGACAAAGGAAGTGTGCTCGCCTTCCTGTTCCAGCAACTGGGCCAGCTTGTTCGCCATGTTTTTGTCCCGTTCACCAACGAGGCGCTGGTTCAATCCTCCGGCATCGAATTGTCCTTCCACGCTCAAAACGCGAGTCATGCCTTCCAGATCGCCTTGCACCCACTTCGTCTGCATGTCTTGCAACACCTGATAGCTTGCTGCCGGCTCTTTTCCGGAAAGCAAGCTGTCCAGAATGACGTTCAATTCCTTTTCCTGCTGCTCTGCGGGTACGCCCGAGAGCAAATCGGCTTGCAGCTTGATGCCTTCCAGCTCGTGGACCGGCTTTTGCTCAAGCATCGCTTTGGCCAGGAAATAGCGGTCGATCCCTGTCAGCATCGCCAGTTCGCCTTCCTCCGGGCTTCCGGTATAGCCTACCGTTACCAGGGAAAGACCAACGGCAAAAGGCTTGTAGCCATCGAACGCATTTTCAGGCAATTTCATGCTTGCCAGCGCCTTTTGCAGCTTGCTGTATGTGGCGGCTGACACGTGATCCTGGAGTGTCGTTCCGTCGCTGTAAATCATTTTCTCCAGCATGTAATTCATGTCGCCAGCAAGGATATCCGCCTCGACCCACAGATCGTCTGACGCTTCATAAGCGTCGCGGATTGTTTTTTGCATCGGGTACATGTCGGTTGTGCCCATATGAATCGAGCCGAGCAAATAGAGCGTATTTTGGCCTTTGGTCACTTTCCACAACAAGCCTTTGGCTCCGCCGCCCGCCAAATCATTGGCGAACTCGACCACCCGGCTGGCCATGACCGCAGCCTGCTCTACTGTTGCTGACTGATCCAGCTCCAAACCTGTGCTCGTCCCTTTGACAAGTCCATGTTTGCGCATGTACTCCAACGGAGCGAGTGCAGTCACATCGGCTCCCTTTCCGGCTGGCCACTCATAGTTTGCCAGCAGCTTGTGCAAGGAAACGGCTACTGCTTCGCGCGTCGCCACACGGTTGTCTGACCAGGACAAAGCTGCTTTTTTCTTCAAGCCAAGCTGATCGAGCTTCTTCTCTGTCGCTTTCAGCAAATCCGCAAACTTATCGGCAGGAATCGGTTGAAGGAACGATTCGTCTTTGTACCAGGCTAACGGAAAAATTCCGTATTTCTCGCCTTCATTCAATGTCGAAATGGACCATTCACTGAGAAAAGGCACCTGAACAGGCTCTGCGGCTTTCAGCGGGTATACGTGGCCGAGCAAAATCGTCAGGCCAAGCACTCCCGCCCCTGCCCATCTGCCAAGCTTCTTCCAGTGGTTGTTTCTTTGCATTTTCAAGATCTCCTCTCATGCTGTCTGCAACTTGCCTGCATGTTTCTAGTAAACAATGGTAGATTATACCACAGTTGAAAATGGTAGGTAAACGTCAAAAAGTCTGCCTGCTCCCTGTGGCAGCCGCCAGTCTGATCGCATCCAGAAGCCGATGCAGGTGGAGTGCCTCAAAAAAAATCGGGAACGGTGAACGTCCCTGTCTGAATGTCCTTGGCAAAAGCTTCATGAGCACTAGCCACATATTGCCTGACTGCTTCGCCTTCTGCCGCATCTTTTGCAACCGAGACGAAGTGGTCCGGATTGCTTGCTGCAACACGGCTTGCAGAAGAGTAGGCTGTCATGTGCGCTTCCAGGTTGCCGAACTGTACATGTCCCGCCGAATTGTGCTGCACGATGCGAATGACTCCCAGCTCTCCCTGAATTTCCAGCTCAAAGGCGGGATACGTGCCTGCCTGGATATGAACGAATGCCGAAGCCCCGCTTTTCAGCACTCCTTGCACCATGATCTGATCTGCTGTGTCTTTTGCAATGATTTCATTCGTCGCAAGCACAGTCGCAGTAGAAAAATTCCGGTTCATCATCGCGGACAGCTCACGAAAATCGCCAAGCAAGTAGCACAGGGCATCCAGGGAATGGCCGCCGTTGATCGCAAGCAGTGTCGCACCGTGTTTTTCGCTCAGCAAATACGCCCCCTGCCGATCGGTGACTCCGCCTTTTCCTTGCGTGGAAACGCGCATGTGACAAGACAAGATACGGCCAATCTCGCCTCGCTCCAGACGCTGCTTCACTTGCCGCAGCACAGGTGACTGTCTCGCCTGAAGCCCTGCTGCGTGATGAACGCCTGCCTGTTTTGCCAGACCAGCCAACTGTTCTGCCTCGCTTGTCGTGACAGCTAGAGGCCACTCGCAGTACACATGCTTCCCGGCAAGGATGGCGCTGCGGACTGCATCGTAATGATCAGGAACCTTGACGCTTACAACTACCAGCTCCACAGCTGACGAGCCGCTTACGGCGCGGTGGTCTGTCGCAGCGAGCGTAGCCCCGGTCACTTCCGCACTCTTTCGCGCACTCGCTTCGTTTGTCGTGGCGATTGCGGTGATGCGGTGTCGCTCACTTTGCAAAAGCACAGGAATATGCGTCTTGCTTGCCCACTGATTGTTCAACGACCCGCCGATAATCCCGGTGCGAATTTGCTTTGTATCCATGTCTTTCCCTCCTGCTTCACGCGTGCAATTCTTTTTTGTGAAAAGTATACTAATCCAAAGACATCTCGAATAATGTTAACTTTTGATTGCTCTATCACTTTTTTTGATGGAAGGAGTTGAAAACATGGATATGGATACGATCCGGGCGTTCGTGACAGTTGCCGAGTTGAAGAGCCTGTCCGCCGCTGCCTTTCGCATGAACCATCTGCAATCCAACATGACGGCGAAAATCAAAAAAATCGAAGCTCATTACGCACAGCAACTGTTCATTCGCAGTTCCAAAGGCATGGAGCTGACGGTGGAAGGCAAGCGGCTTTACACGCACTACAAGAAGCTCTTGAGCTTGTGGGAAGAAGCCGAACAAGAGATGAAACAGCTTGAACCGAAGCTTCGGCTGGGCACGATGCAATCGGTGATTGGCTCGGAAATTACCGCTACGCTTGCCGGCTTGTATGAAAAATACCCGCAGCTGTCCGTTACTTTACAGACTGGCTCAACTGCCGAAATGGAACAAGCGCTGATGAATGGCACGATCGACCTGGCTTTCACGATTGGCGCATCCAGCAAGACGGAACAGCTGCACTATAAAAAAATCGGCTTGGAGGAAGTCGTCCTGGTTGGAAAAGGAGCCGTGCCAGGCATGTCGCTCAAAAGCATTTTGCCAGGAGCAACGGTACTGATTTTGTCCGAACAATGCCTGTATACATCGCGCATGGCACAACTTTTTTCCGATTTCGGTCTGCCAAAAGCACCCGTGACACAGGTTGCTGTAGTGGAAACTCTGCTACAATTCGCCGCGCTGGGAATGGGCATTACTCTCATGTCCAAACGCATTGTCGAACGGCTCGGTGTGACGAACTATTTGGAGCTGCCTGCCGAGCAGCGTTTTCTCGATAAATATGTGGTTACCAGGCAAGGCTATGAGCTTTCTCCGCTGGAAAAGCAATTTATAGAAGCCAGCCACTTTTTATAGTCCGACCTGGTTTTCTCCGCTTTTTTCCTGCTTCTTGTCCCGGTTCGAGGTACTGGGACAGCGCTGAAAAAAAACACACAGCTTTGCCCCTGCTGTGCGTTCCCGATCCGCTCTTTATTTTCCCTCGACAAATGTAATCTTCTTCATGAGCAGCCTGATGCCTTTTGGCAAAAAATAAGCGACTGGAAAAGCCAGTGAAAACGCCATCGGCCACGCCTTGAGCCAGCGTGCGAGCAGCATGGAGTCGAAGCCGAAATTAACCAGCATCATGAAAAACGACAAAAGACAGGACATGCCCAAAGCCATCAGAAAAGTAAAAAGAATGTGTTCGTATTTTTTGTTGATTTTCACAAGCATCACCCTCGTTGTAATTTCCTGTTATTTCCTATTATAAGGTACCTATTTTGCGCAATAGTTACCTCGTTAACTATGGTAGATTAAAGCATAATGGCAAAGTCGTCAATCGCGTAAGTGTCGGCTGAAAAAAAAGAAAAAACCCTTGGCAATCAAGGGTTTTTAGACATGTCTTCGCTATTGTTCTTTCATCCGGCTGGCTACCGCTTCCGCCAGTTCGGTTGTCAACTGGGGAACGTGCGATTTCAGGATGGAATTTACCATCGGCGCCTTCAAACCTTTGGCTGTAATATCGAGAAAGCCGGTCATTTTTGTACACTTCTCGCCCAATTCCTGTGCCTTGAAGTAGCCTTCGCCCGTGAAATTCTCGTTGATTCCGGTCAGCATGAATTTGACTTCGGTCGGCTCGTTCCATTCCGTAATATCTACCTGCAAGCTGATCTCCTTTTTCAAGATGCCGATGTCTCCGGTAAAGCTCCAGGTCACGCGGCGCTCGTTAATGACTTCGTGGCTGATGTAGCCCGGAACCAGCACTACCCAATGATCCAATACACGGACAAACTCCCAAACCGTTCGGATTGGCAGCGGCACTTCGATATCGTGGATGCCTTGAGGCATGGCTTTTCATCCCTTTCCCCGTATGATTTCTCTGTCTCGTAATATGTATGGTTTGTTTTGACAGGATATATCGGGAAAATGTGGCGAAGCGTTTGCCCATGCCAGGCCATTTTACATGAGCTGCTTCCGGTCCGGCTTGCCCAACTCGGTGTACGGCAGCTGCTCGACAAAAACGATTTCTTTGGGCATCTGATATCTGGCTACTTTTTGCCGCAGCCATTGCTGCAATTGTGTCTCAGTCAGTCCGGCATGACTCGCGAGCTGGACGAACGCCTTCAACCTTTGCCCAAACGCTTCATCCGGGATGCCGATCACAGTCGCGTCTTCGATGGCCGGATGCTCCACAAGCACTCGCGCAAGCTCGACTGGATACACATTTTCGCCAGCGGACACCACCATGTCGTCTGTTCGCCCGCACAAGTAGTAATAGCCCGCTGCATCCCGATAACCGACGTCGCCTGTCTCGATCCAAGCCTGTCGCTTGAAAAACAGCGAGCCGCCCGCCTTCACGCACAGCTGGCCGATTTCGCCTGCCTTGCATGGACGCTGATCGGAGTTTCGCACATTTCGCACATGCAAACGGACACCCGGGATTTTTTGCCCGATCGTGTGCGCACGATGCCGGAGGTCGCCGGGCGTGGCGATCACACATAGCCCCGCTTCCGTTGTCCCGTATAAATTGTACAGACAGTCGCCCAATTCGGCGGACACCTCGGCTGCGAGTCCGGTGGCAAGCGGCGCTCCGCCTGATGCGATGCAAACAAGAGACTGCAACGCTGTCGGATCGTGATGCAGCATTTTTCTGAGCATCAATGGGACAACGGATACGACCTCTACTTTGTGTCTGGCAATCAGCTCACACGCTTTGGCGGCAGCGAAGCCGGGAGTGATCACTGTTTTTTTGCCCAAAGCGACAAACAACAGCAAGATAGCCAAACCGTATCCATGGTAGATCGGCGTCGCAATATAGGCTGTATTCAGCCGAAGCAGCCCAAGCTGGCTGAGCAGAGCCAAAAACGGCGGCAAATAATGAAACAGCGACGGCTTGTGCGGCACTTTTTTCGCACGCCCCGTCGTTCCGCCTGTCAGGAGCATGATCTTGCCCGCAGAACTGCGCGCTGGTACTGGCACTGACGCCATCCTTTCGTCCGACCAGTCCGAGCATTCTCCCAGCAACTGGTTGATCGCGGGAAGATGCTCGTGATAGCTGTACAGACTCGCTCCCGCGTATCCCGCCTGCTCGATGGTCGCCGTCTGCTTTTCGTCGTGGATAAGCAGGTCCAGCTCCACTTCGTCGAACAACTGCCTGAGCTGTCCCGCACTCATTTCGGGATTGAGCAAATATACATCGCAGCCCGTACCGGACGCCGCGAAAATGGCTCGCACCAACGCGATGTGGTTTTGGCATAAAAAGCCGACCTGTTTGCTTTTCGCAAGACCGTATTTTTCCTTGAACACCCAAGAGAGCCGCAGAGAGTCTGTCCAAAGCTGCTGAAAGCAAACCGTTTCCCGCTCGTCGACCAATGCGACCTTTTGACCGTGGGTGCTTTGCGCGATCTTCAGCAGCGTCATCAGGTTCGTTCCGCATCGGAACAAGGCGGCGAGCAGCCTGCCGATGCCTGCTGGCGTCAAAAGCTTCATTTTGGCAAGCACAGCGAGCAAATACATCAGGCGCATCGTCATTTCCCCCTTTTGCGTAGCCAGCGAGGAAGCAATCGCTCCCATAGCCCTCTGCCAAACAAGGAAGCCAGCTCGCCCCCCAAAAGCCACCACGGGCGGATCGTGGTCCGTTTCGTGTACAGCGATTTGGCGATGAGCCTCGCAGCGTGCTCTGCGCTCATGGCTGGCATGCTCCGATAGGCAGCCGTGGGCAAAATCATCGGCGTTCTCACCAGCGGCAAGTAAATCGATGTCGTGGCAATCCCCTTCGCGCTCCACTCCGGCGCAGCCGAGCGAAACCAGGTGTCGAACGCGGCTTTCGAAGCTTGATACGCCGCCCAGTAAGGCAACGGGAGCAACGATGTGTTGATCGTGGAGACGTTTACGATCTGCCCTTTGTTTCGGGCGAGCTGCTCAGTAAGCGACAACAAGATTTTAACCGGAGCAAAATAATTGATCGCCATCGTCCGGGTAAAATCGTGATAGCGCTCCAGAGAGTCCATGATCGGTCGCCGGATGGACAAGCCTGCATTGCTGATCACGATGTCGATCCCGCCAGGCTGCTCGTGCAAAAACGCAAGAAATGCCTCCAACTGAGCCGGATCGCGCAGATCGGCCCCGCACACACTGACTCTCGCCCCGTCTCGCTCGATTTCAGCTTTGATCTGGCGCAGCTTTTCCTCTCTTCTCGCCACCAGCAGCAAGTGCACTTGGCAACGCCCCAGCACATATGCCAGCTGCTCCCCGATTCCCGAGCTGGCCCCGGTAATGAGAATCGTCTTGCCCGCAACAGCCGCCGCGAGCTTGCCCTCATCCAGAGCCGTTGGCCAAAACAGCATGTTTTCCCACAACGTATAGGCAGGCATCCGCATCGTCCTTTTTTCTGTGAAAAACGTCTCGCCGTTTTTCATGAAATGGGATGTGACCGCTTGCGGTCAACAAAACGGTCATGACCGTTTTGGTTAGTCGTCCATTCTCCTTTATTTTCCTCGACCTAGCCCGCAGAAACAAGAATGAGATAAATTCTCAACTGTGATATTGGTCACAAGGCATCGCTCTGCACATGTTTTATACTGGGCTCGTAATCAATCAACTACCTGCTCCCATTAAAACGCGTGAAAGGTTGTGAAAGTGCGCCTCAGTGCGATTGCTCTGGCCTTTGCTTCCTTTTCTCATTTTTTTCCGTTCACACAATGCTATAATTGAGAATGATTATTATACTCAATTATAACAATGCGAGAAAAGGAGTGCATTCCTATGCTGTCTACTGGCCCGATCTCCTCCGTTTTGCGTTGCTTTCATTTGTTTCGCAATTTGTCCGAGCATGAGCTGGAAGCTGTTGCGGCTACGTGCAAATCCGGTGAATTTGCAAGAGGCGACTACCTTTTCTATCAATCGGAAGAAATCTTGCAAGTGTACTTCGTCATTTCCGGCCGAGTCCGTCTGTTCAGCACGAGTGAAGATGGAAAAGAACAAACTTTCCTGCTTGCCGATCAGGGCGACATGTTCCCTCACCTCGGATTTTTTCGCACAGACAGCTATCCGCACCACGCCGTCGCGCTGGATGACGTCCATTGCCTCGTCATTCCCGTGCGCACTTTCGAACAGCTGCTGCTCGCTCATCCCGCCATCAGCTTCAAAATCATGCAAGTGCTGGCGGACAAAATTATCGATCTGCAGCAGCGTCTGGAAGACAAGACGTTTTATCCGGTGGAAAGCCAGCTCGTGTCTTTGTTGCTGCGCCTGAGCGAGACACACGCAGCCAGGCTCGACGCAGAATGGCTCCGCTTTTCCACGACTTTTACCAACAGCGAGCTGGCCGGGATGCTCGGCACGACGCGCGAGACGGTCAACCGCACGATCCAGAAGCTGAAAAAGCAGCAAGCGGTCGTGATGGCCCCGGGCGGCAGCATGCACATTCACCTGGAAAAGCTGAGAAGCTTGCTTCCTGACACGCCTGTTGTGCCGATCGATCCCCAAAAAGACCATTTTATCCGCACTCACGCCCAGACATGTTGCGTCAGAGGCTGCCATGAGGTGTGAACGTGCGATCATGAGAAAGGATGTTTGACATGACCGAAAAAGCAAGCCGCAAGCCTACTCACCTGTTTCTCGCTTCCCTTGGGAAAACCCGGCTGCGTCCGGGCGGAAAAGAAGCGACCGAGCGCATTTTGCAAGCATGCCGCCTCACCGCCGATACGAACGTGCTGGAAGTAGCGCCAAACATGGGCACGACCGCCATTCAGATCGCCAAGGAGTACGGTTGCCAGGTGACCGGAATTGATATTCACCAGCCGAGCGTCGAGCGGGCGCAGGAAAATATTCGCCAGCACGGACTGGAAGACCGCGTCCAGATTGCATATGGCAATGCATTGGAGCTGCCTTTTGCCGCTGAAACGTTTGACGTGGTGATCAATGAAGCGATGCTCAGCATGCTGCCGCTGGAACAGAAAAAGCAGGCGATCGCGGAATATTTTCGCGTCTTGAAGCCGGGCGGCAGACTGGCGACCCACGATTTGCTGCTGCGCAAGGACCCGGAAACGCCGGAAGTGCAGGAGCGCCTGGCTGCTTTGCGCCAACTGCTCGCGGTCAATGCCCAGCCGATGACCGAAGCGAACTGGCGCGGTTTGTTCGAACAGGCTGCCTTCCGCCAAGTCGATTGCCAGACAGGAAAAATGTCGCTTCTGTCGCTGAAAGGTTTGCTCACAGACGAAGGCTGGGAAGGAACGATCCAACTTTTGACCAATGCGTGCAAAAACCCAGCGGATCAAGCCCATTTGTTTGAACTGATTCGTACATTCGATGCCAACGACGACCTGTACGGACACATCACCTTTACGGTCGTGAAATAACAAAGTCAGGAGGCGAGCCGATGGAAGCCTTGCTGGAATTTGCCTCCGTCACGAAGTCGTTCAACGGGACGACTGTACTCGCTGGCTTTTCCTTCTCTCTCGCGGCGGGAGAGGTCGTCGCCATCCTCGGCCCTTCCGGCTGCGGCAAAACAACGATTCTCAACATGGCAGCCGGATTGATCAGGCAGACTTCCGGAACGGTGACCGTCCGCACGGAACAGCTCGGCTATGTCTTTCAGGAGCCGCGGCTGATTCCGTGGAAAACGGTCACGGACAACATTCGTTTTGTGCTCGGCCGCATGGACCAAGACACGATGAACGAAAAAGTGACGACGGTGTTGCAAAAAGTCGGGCTGTTCCATGCCCGCGACTACTATCCGAAGCAGCTCTCCGGCGGGATGAAGCAACGCGTATCCATCGCACGCGCGCTGGTCACAGACCCGAAAATGATGCTGATGGACGAGCCTTTTTCCGCGCTCGATCTCGCCCTCAAGCGCGAGCTGCAACAAGATGTCATCCGTTTGATCGAGGAACGCCGCATCGGAATGGTCTATGTGACACACGATCCGGGAGAAGCAGCCCGCCTGGCTGACCGCGTCCTGTTGTTCAGCAAAAGCAACAACCTTGCAATGGCGGCAACAGTCATCCGGGAATACCCCCTCCCCGGACAAAGAGCAGGCAGGAGCGAGGATCAGATTCAACAAATCAAAGCCGTGCTGCACCAGCACCTGACAGGAGGATAGACAAGTGTCACGCACATCCAAAACCAGCTACATCATGATGTCCCTGATTGTCGCCATCACCAGCGCCCTGATCGGCTGCTCCGCTCAAACGAATCAGGCTGCCACCTCAAGCCAACAATCAGCCGCTGAGCAACAGCAACCAGCCGCGACTGCGCAAGCGACGAGCACGCAAGAGGTGAAAAAACGCGAGCATTTGACCATTCAGGCACCAGTGGGAATCTCGCTGTCTTCTCCTATCTATAAAATGATCGAGGACAAATCGCTCAGCCCGTTCGCCGAAAACGTTGAGTACAAGCCGTGGAAAACACCGGATGAGCTGCGCGCCCGAATCAGCAGCGGCCAGGCCGAAGTATCCGCCGTACCTACTTATGTCGGCGCCAATCTGTACAACCGGGGAATGGATGTCAAGCTGATCAATACGCTGATCTGGGGCATCCTCTATATGATCGGCCCCGACGGTGAGTCAGTCAGTTGGGACAGCCTGCGCGGGCAGACCGTTCACGTTCCGTTTAAAGGCGATATGCCCGATCTCGTCTTCCGCTACTTGCTGAAAAAAAACAATCTCGACCCGACCAAAGATGTCAAAATCGAATACGTCAGCGCGCCGCAGGAGCTGGTCGGCTTGCTCGTCGCAGGCAAGGCGAAGTACGCCATCTTGCCGGAGCATATGGCGACCATGTCTGTGATGCAAGGCAACAAGGCAGGCAAAAAACTGGGCAAAGTCATGAGCTTGCAAGCCGAATGGGCGAAAGCGACAGGCAAATCGCCGCGCATCCCGCAAGCTGGTATCCTCGTCTCAGGCGAACTGATCGCCAAGCATCCTGAACTGGTGGCGGAACTGCAAAAACAGTTTGAGCAATCCGTCCAGTTCCTGAACGAGCAGCCAAAAGACGCTGCCGCGATGATCGCGAAATACCAGGACGGGCTGACCCCGCCAATCATTGAAAGTGTCATTCCTTCCTTGAACTTGCAGTTCGTCTCGGCCAAGGACGCCAAGGAAGAACTGGAATTTTTCTTCACCGAGCTCTCCACTCTGTCCCCGGAGATTATTGGGGGGAAATTGCCGGATGCAGGATTCTACTACGCTCCGTAATCGCCGCCTGCTCGTACAGGGCGTGACAATCCTGATCCTGCTCGCCATTTGGCAAGGCTTATCGATGTCCTTGCCCTCTATCCTGTTCGCTTCACCACTGGACACCGCAGCCGCTTTCGTTCGGATGGTCGAGAGCGGGGAGTTCACCGAGCAGTTGCTCCAGTCCGCATCCCGCATGTTTATCGGACTTTTTAGCGGAATGATAGTCGCGATTTGCTGCGGGCTTGTCGCAGGACGTTCTCCCGTCCTGTACGATGCGATGCGTCCGGTTCAGTCGATGCTCATGGGGATTCCGCCGATCATCGTCGTCGTCCTGGCGATGGTCTGGTTCGGCACAGGCTCGATGGTTCCCGTGTTTGTCGTCGCTGTGCTCGTTTTCCCCGGCATTTACTTGAATACGGCGGACGGCTGGCGCAATATCGACCGCCAGCTGCTGGAAATGGCGGCGATCTACAAAAGCACTCCGTGGCACACGTTGAGACACATCATTTTGCCCGGACTTGCCGTGCCGATTTTCACTGCGATCTCGCTTGCGACTGGCTCTGCCGTACGCATCACGATCATGGCAGAGCTGCTCGGCACAGATGCGGGAATCGGCTATTCGCTCGCCTTTGCCAGAGTCAACATCGATACGGCAAAAGTGTTCGCCTGGACGCTCGTCAGTATTTTCATCATCATCCTGCTGGACCATCTTGTCATATCTCCGCTGCGGAAATTTATTCTGCGCTGGAACCGTGAGGAGTGATCATTAATGCAAACGTTCGACCTGAAAAACTATTTGGAGTCCGCGCCCAAGCATATTGGCGCGTTGATGGGCTTTGAACGCACCAAAGTGCTGCAACTGCAATTACGCGCTGGCAGCTTTATCCCGGAACACGACACAGACGCCGACGTGTTGATTCTCGTGCAAAAAGGCAAAGCGGTCTTTGACTTTTCCGGGAAGCAGATCGAGCTTGATCCACAGTCGCTTTTGTACATGCTGCCAGCGGAGAAGCACAGTGTGCGCGCTTTGGATGAAGACGTGGAAATGGTCGTCATCCGCATCGAGCGTGCGTAAGTGCACACATTCGGTTGCCACAAGTGAACAGTGAAAAAGCCGGTATCGTTTGAGTTTGACCGGGCGATACTGGCTTTTCGCGTTGACAAGAAAAAACTGCCAGAACGAGAAACCGATGCTATCTTCAAACGTATCTCTATTAATAGGCAAAAACTGACATGAGATCGAGGTGCAAGCAAACATGGAATCTATCTCTATCGTTCTCTACCGACCGGAGCTGGCTGCGGCTGTCGCTGATATGTGGAACGCCAGCCGAGACAGCTGGGGAGGCGGCAATTCGATTACGACAGCGGAACAAATCAGACAGGAAGAAGCTCGCTCCGACGCGCTTGCTGTGTACCTCGCAATGGACGGCGAATCGGTAGTCGGCTATTGCAGCCTGGCGGAATACAGGGAAGATACGGGCGCCCTCTACATCCCCCTGCTCAACGTTCGTCCTGACTATCACGGAAAAAAAGTAGGCCGCATGTTGCTTGCCCGCGCCCTGGACCAGACTGTCCAGCTTGGTTGGCCGCGGCTTGACCTGTACACATGGGCTGGCAACACGAAGGCGGTTCCTTTGTATAAAAAATTCGGTTTTTTCTGGGAAGACCGGGATGACTCGACGCACTTGATGAACATGATGCCCACTGTCCTGCGCACAGAAGCTATCGCGCATTATTTCGATACGCTGGACTGGTACCAGGATTCCACAAGACAAATTGTGGTCGAGCCGGATGGACGAAAAGAAAACGGCTTTGATTACTTCACCTACTCCTGGAAAAAAGCCGACCTGAGCTTGCGCGTGGAGTTTGAACGGCGCGGCCGCGGGCTGCGCCTGATCGAAACGGAAGACTACTTGCTGTCCGCCGAGGTCGAGCAGCTGGAGCTGGTCTTCGGCCGCGACTACCAGATTCACTACCGGATCGTCAATAAATCGGGCAAGCCGTTGCAGCTTTCCTTGACGGGAGAGTCGAATGAAAACATTCAGTTTGACTACCAGCAGGAGCTGTCCGTCACGGACGAAACGAGCTTGTCTGCAAGCTTTACGGTCGGAGCAATCACGGAAGAGCAAAGCATTTGGCGCACGCATCCAAGAGTTTGCACACACATTCAAATCAACGGCAAAAAGGCGCTGTTCCAGGTCGGCATCTTGCCCAAATTCCCTGCTTCGCTCACCATGCACGTTCCTGGTCTGACTTATCCGGGTCAAACTGCACACTATTATTTGGACATGGAAAACAACTTTTCCGAAGAAGCACAGTTTTCTTTTGAACTGGCTGACTCGCCATTCTTGCGCTTCCACGAACACAGCCATTCGCTGCGGTTGTCCGGCAAAGAACGCGTCTCGCTTCCGCTTCGCGCCGATCTGATCGACCACGGATTTTACAGCGCCGATGTGCAAATCGTGGGGCAGCTTGCAGACGGCAAGCAAGTCTCCTTCGTGAAAAAGCTTGGCGCTGCCTTTACCGGATTGGGAGCGCTCCTGGCAGGCGAAACAGAATTGACGTGGCAAGTGCATCACGGCCGCCATACGCTCACCTTGAACAAGGACGACAACGAACTCACCATTTCCGGCGGAAACGGCGGAGCGCCGACGTACATCGCCTATCCGAAGCTTGGCAAGCCGTATTCCAGCGAGTTTTCCAAAAAGCGCGCGGAGCACGTCGACTTCTTTTCCGAAAAAGGCGCCATCGGTATTCGCGCCGCTTACCGTTCCGATGCCTACCCTGCTCTTTCGCTGATCAGCAAAACGCTGCTGCACGGCGATGGCACCGTTGAACACACGCTGGATATAACCAACACTTCCACGGAAAAACTGGCTGCTGAGCTATGGCTGACACAAAGCCTCATCCACTCGATCCAGCACCCGATCTTGCCCTATCAAGGCCGCTATGTAGACGTTCCCACTTCTTACGGCAGCGACCTGGAATATTGGGACGGCAAGCTGCTCAGTGAAAACTGGCTGTTTTCCCGGGAAGATGCAGCCCCGTGGGGATTGTGCTGGCCGCCATCTTGCCAGATGGATATTCAAGGCTGGCAAATCGCCCTGGAATCGTGCATCGGAGAGCTGGAGCCGCAGAGCAGCGCGACGTTCGGCCCGATATGCGTGGCGCATGGAGCGTATACGGACTGGAAAGAATTTCGCGCTTTTGCCCGAAAAGAAGCTTTGGCCAAAGACTTGTCGCTGACCCCTCAACTGGAGCTGATTGCCAACGCTCACAATCCATTTTTGGCAAACGGCGAAGTGAAAGTTGAGGTAAAAGAATACAAACAGCAGTACCTGGACGGGGAACTGACGGCCTCGCTTGCGGACGGAGAAGCTCTGGGACAGACGCAACGCTTCACGGAAGAAGCCGAGGAACAGGAAGCGCACTTCGCTTTGCCTGCTTCGGCCAAAGCGTATGAGCTGGTTCGTGTGGACGGTCAGTTCGCTACCCACGACATTTGCTTGCAAAGCGCCCTTTTCCCGGTTCAACCAGGCTCCATCTCCATGGAAGTGACCGAAGAGCAAGGCCAGCAAGTCTACAGCGCAGACAACGGCTCCATCCGCATCAAAGCAGCACCGGATTTTTACCCGTCGCTGTTCTCGCTCGTTTCGGGCGGACAGGAATGGCTGGCCAGCTCTTTCCCGCAGCGGCAACCGAAATCGTGGTGGAATCCGTGGACAGGCGGCATCGGCAACCATATCGAAGAACTGAGCGCTTTTTCACTGGTTAAAGAAGAAAGAAGCGCCGCCTTCGTCCAGCTGACCGACAATCGCCAGAACGTCTGGCAAGGCATCAAGCTCAGCTATCACGTCAAAAAACAGGAGAAGTATCGCGGCCTCACCTGCCACCAATATTTTCTTTTGCTGCCGGGCGTCCCGCTCCTTTGCCATACGGTCGAAATCGTGCAAAAAACCGGAACGTACTTTGCCCACAAAAGCTTTGCGACCGAAGTCTTTTTGCAGACAGAAGCGGCTGACGAAACGGTTTGGCTGAAAACAGCGGGGAAACACGGGGAGCCGCTGACCTACAAGCTGGCGCAGGGAGATTTGACTGTAACGGAACAATCCGACTATACGTTTGGCGCAGCTTCCCGCGCCGAGCAGCTCACGATCTTCACCGATCTGGGCACCGCAGATGTCGAAGTGTACGCCAACAAGGAAATCGCGATGACCACCATCCTGCGCGAACTGAACTTGCCGGACAACAGCACGAGCTTTACACCGCCTGTCTTTTTCCTGTTTGCCGACAAAGAGCTGCCTGCCGATTCCTTGGCGGCTTTGCGGGCGATCCGGTTTACCAGCGAAGGCGAAGGGGGAAATTCAGATGAAGATCATTGATGCGCACATGCATTTATCGCATATCGAAGAATTTAAGCGGACCGCCGCGGAGAAGTCGTTTGTCGACTACTCTGTCCAAGGCATTTTGCAGGAATATAAGGACAACGGAGTCGTCCTCGGAATCGGCATGGGCTTGACGGAAACAAAGCAGGACGGCTTTCCCGATTACGAAGCGATCACGCCGATGGGTCTGGACTTGACCGCTGAACTGCCACCGCAGCTCGTCTACTGCCTGGGGATCAATCCGTACACGCTGGACGATGCGGCGGTTGCTCGCCTGGAGCAAGACTTGCAACACCCCCAGGCGGTCGGCTTGAAAATTTATCTCGGCTACTATCCGTTCTACGCCTACGACAGCGTCTACGATCCGGTCTATGCGCTCGCCGCCAAATACGGGGTGCCGGTTGTTTTCCATACGGGTGACACTTACTCGGAGCGAGGTCTGCTCAAGTATTCGCATCCGCTCACTCTCGACGAGGTAGCGGTGAAGCATCGGGACGTGAACTTCATGATGGCCCATTTCGGTGACCCGTGGGTGCTGGATGGCGCAGAAGTCGTGTACAAAAACCGCAACATGTTTGCCGACCTGTCCGGCTTGATGGTCGGTGACGCAGACAACTGCCGCAGACTGGCCGAATCGCCGCTGTTCTTCGCTCATCTGCGCCATGCGATTACGTACTGCGATCATTATGACAAATTTTTGTTCGGTACCGACTGGCCGCTCGCCCCTGTGAAGTCGTACATCCAGTTTGTGCAGGAGCTGATTCCGGCTGAGTATCATGCGGATGTGTTTTACAAGACGGCGTTGAAGGTGTTTCCGAAGGTGCGGGCTTTTGTCGAGTAGTAAACTGCAATGAATTTCCTTTCACGTCCATCAAAAAAATCCCACATGTCTGCGCTCATTCGCGTGAAGACACATGGGATTTTTCTTTTGCCAGAAGGCGTTTGCCGTGTTCTTTGACGGTATTGCGTCCCCAGCATGCTCCCACAAAAAAAACGCCTGGTTCCCCAGACGTTCTCGTTATTTTTTCGTATGCAGCTGCCTCTCGTTACGACTGGGAGAGAAAGCCTTCCTTGAAGATTTTCAGCAAATATTCCAGCGTAATCGGGTCGCTGTACGTCGATGCTTCCATGTCGATCACGATCACATGGTTATTTTTCACAGCGGGAATCTTTTTCCACGTCTCCGAGGTCAGGAACGGATTTTCTCCGCCCTTGCGCTGGCTGAGCACGATGTAGTCTCCAGCGTACTCCGGAATCACTTCCAAAGAAAGCGTGTAGTAGCCAGGGCCAAGTGCGTCTTTCTTGACTTTTTCCGGCATGGCGAGGCCCATTGCCTGATACAAGATTTCCGTTCCGCGAGCCCAGTTGTTGCCGAAGACGTAAAAGTCTTTCGTATCATGCTCGAACACGGAGACGGTCGTATCCTTGCCGATTTTCGCCTTGATTTCTTCGCCAGCAGCTTGCGCGCGCTTCGTGAAATCGTCGATCCACGCTTGCGCCTCTTTTTCCTTGTTCAAAAGCTTGCCAATCTCGCGTTGCTGCGCCAGGTAGTCCAGCTTGCCCCACGTGTAGACGACTGTCGGTGCGATTTCCTTCATCTTGTCGAGGTTTTTCATCCACGATCCGGCAATAATCAGGTCGGGCTGGAGAGCCAAAATCTTCTCCATCGTCTCGTCCGATACGACTTCGACATCTTTGACTTTGTCGGTGAACAGTGGATTTTTCTTCGTCCACTCGTCGATCCCGACCAGTGTGCCGCCAAGCGCAACTACGTTAGGTGCGTTGGTCAGGCCCACGATTCTTTTTGGCTGGGCAGGAACCTCAACCGGACCGTTCTCCGACTGGTACGTGATCATTTCAGGTTTGGCCTCAGCATTCGCATTCGGCTTTTCTTCGGTTTTTGTTGCCTGCTGTTGATTTGTCTCACTGCCGCCCGCATTGTTTGGTGTCGGCGTCGATGCATTGCCGCAAGCGCTGACCATCAGCGAAAGCGACATCAGGAAAGGAATGAGCCACTTTTTCATGTTGCAGTCTCCTTTTTGGCAAATAAAAACTTGTAGATGATAATGATAATCATTTCTGACAATTACATACTATAAACAGTTCTCACCTGCCTGTCAATACGGTCACTCTCTTTCCCCTGACATGCTGTTGGAACCGCTTCCACCCATGTGTTGCGGCAAACAATAACGTCATGTCTGCTTGGCTGACCAGAAGCGGTCACATGCCTTTTCGTGAAAAACAACGAGACGTTTTTCCATACAAATACAAAAAAACGGCCTTTTCAGCCGTTGTGTCCGTTCGCGGAGTCATCTGCTACCGTAATGACTACATTTCCTTTTTTGTGCCCCTGCTCTACGTACTCATGTGCCTGCGGAATCTGTTCCAGCGGATAGCGTCTGTCGATGACCGCCCGAAGCTGGCCCGCCTCCATCAGCTCGGTGAGAAGCTGCATGTCTTCCACGCGCACTTTTGCCACTCCTTGCCCTTCCACGGTGAGGTATTTGCCATGGGGAGCCAGCACCTGCTTGCAGCGGGATTTCGCGCATTTTCCTACAGCGTCAAAGACGATGTCGTACTGCTTGCCGGATTGGGCAAAGTTTTCTTTTGTATAGTCGATCACCTCATCCGCACCAAGCTGCCTGACCAGTTCTACATTGGCGGTACTGCACACTCCGGTCACCTCGGCTCCGAAGTATTTGGCGAGCTGCACCGCCGATGTGCCGACCGATCCCGAGGCGCCGTAGATCAAGACTCGTTGCCCGCGCTGCAACTGTCCTTTGCGGAAAAAGTGCAAGGCGGTAGTTCCGCCAAACGGCATCACTGCGGCTTCTTCATAAGTGGCATTAGTCGGCATGAGGGTGACGTTGGCGTCCTCGTGCAAGCATTTGTATTCGGCATACGTGCCAAAGTCCATCTCGGTGATCGCATACACCTTGTCTTTTGGCTTGAAGCGCTTGACTTGCTTGCCGACCGCTTCCACCTCTCCAGCCAGCTCGACGCCCAAAATCGGGTTTCGCGGCTTGTTCCATCCGATCAGCAACCGCATAGGCAGCCAATACAGCAACGGACAGCGAAAAGCGCGCACCCGGCAATCCCCGGAAGTGACCGTGGTCGCATATATTTTCACGAGAATCTCATGCTCTTTCGGAACGGGCTTGGCTACCTCCTGGAGCGAGAGGACATCCGGTGCTCCATAGCTGGTGCAGACGACAGCTCTCATGGGCTTCCTCCTTTTTCCTGTTTGCCATGAGTATAGCCGCTATGAACTGTCTCGCTACAGCTACTAAAGTATGGTTTTGCAAAAACAATCACGGCTGAAAAACAGCACCGCCTACAACAGTCCAAGCTCGCGTGCCCGCGCGACTGCCTCCGTGCGCCGCTTCACTTGCAGCTTTTCAAAAATGACCCGGTTGTGCCCTTTTACAGTCGGCAACGCAATAAACAGCCTTTCACTGATCTGCTGGTTGGAAAAGCCTTGGGCAATCAGGCGGAGCACTTCCAGCTCGCGATTGCTCAACGGCTCGATCAGAGACTCGGCTTGCTGCGCTTGCGCTGGCTGACCCGTCCCGTGTGCTGGCGCCAACTGGTTCATGGCAGCGAGAAGCTTGCCACAATACTCAGACGCCGCTTCGGCTGCTGTCCACTCACGCAACAGCGGCAGGAGCAAAGCAGCTTCATCGACAAACGTCCGCACCAGCCCGCCCGGCTCAGCCAGTGCCAAAGCTTCGCGAAGCAGTTGTACCGCCTGGCGCTTTTCTCCATGCCCAAAAAGCGCGACAGCCAAAAGCAGCTTGGCCTCGATCCGCTCCCGTTCTTGGCGGGTCTGCTCCAGCTCTGCATGCCACGGTTTGAGAATCGCCACGGCTTGGGCGGAATTGCCCTTGGCCAAATACACCCGGGCGCGAGTGCTTGCGAGCTGTCCATTCGCCGTCGCCAGGCGCTCGGCAGCAGCCAGATTGCCTTTATGCAGTTGCACCATGGTCTGGACCGCCAAAAGCTGAGGAAGCTGGACTGCGAAGTTTTGCCGCTGGACCGTGTGATCGCTTTCTGCCAGCATGCGTGCTGCCCCGCTGGCATCGCCTTGGGCAAGCTTTAGCCTGGCTAAAAAAATCTCGCTCTCGACCACGCAATCCGTCTGTTCCAGCTGTTTTGCCCACTTCACGCTCTGACGAGTATGCTCCAACGCTTTTTCCCGTTCATCCCACTCGTAATACAGGCGAGCCAAACCAAGATGCGCCTTGCAAGCTGCCGGCAGCGGCGGATCGCCTGCGAGCTTCAGCACCCGCAGATAGCTTCGCTCCGCCAGGTACAGCCGGGATTCCATCTCCTGAATCATCCCCAGGCCAAGTGTTGCCAGCATGGTAATCAGGACATGGCCGACCCTTTCACTGTTCGCCAAAGCTTGCGTATAAGCCACACTCGCCTCTGCCCATTCGCCCCGAAGCTGGCAGCCGTACCCGCGTGCCCATAGTGTCGCTGTGCGTACAGGCACGTTTTCCGGATGCAAAAGTTCCAGAGCACGGTGCGACTCCGCTACGATCCGCTCCGCGTCGTGCTTGCTCACCGCCAGCGAAGCGCGGATCGCCGCGATATGACCGAGCAAATCGCGGGTCATGTCGCTTTGCTCCACCGCCTGCAACACTTTTTCGGCAGCTTGCAGCTTTGGTTCCACGCCTGTTGTTTTTCCAGTCATCAACAGCGCAGACGCTTGCATCACCCACAAACCGGGCAGCTCGTTCTTTTCCTGCTCGCCCAATGACTCCAGCCATTGCAGAACAGGGGTCACTGCCCCGCGAAAAATCAGGGGCAAGCCAGCACCTTCCGCCAGCCGCGCCGCCCTTTTTGTATCATGAGCGCAAACAGCATGGTGAAACGCCTCAAACGCAAAGCCGTTCGCTTCATACCAGCTGCTTGCGCGAATATGCAAGCTTGCAGCGACGGTTGGATCAAGCCGTTTGCGCAAAAGCTCGGCAAAAAGATGATGGTAGCGATACCAGCGCCGTTCGCTGTCCAAGGCGACAAGAAACAGATTGGCGCGATCAAGCAAGGCCAGCGTCGCTTCGCCAAAGCCAGCCAGGACTGTGTGCTCCCCGTTGCTTAGAACAGCATCGCACAGCGGCCCGCTCATCCGTTCAAGAACAGACGTCTGGAGCAAAAACGACTGGATGCTCTCCGTTTCCTGATTCAACACTTCCTCGACCAAATAGTCCCACACATAAGGATGATTAGGCGGAAAAGACTGAATCAACCGATCCGGCTCGTCTTCCCTGCGCAAAGCAAGCGCCACCAGCTGCAATCCGGCAATCCAGCCTTCTGTGCGTTCTGCCAAAATCCCGACGCTTGTCTCGGAAAGAACCAGCCCCATCCCCTGGCACAAAAATTCGCCGGCTTCCCGCTGGGCAAAGCGCAGATCGCCAGCATGAACTTCCGTCAGCTGATCCTTCGCGCGCATCCTCGCCAAAGGCAACGGCGGCTGCGCGCGGGTCGTGATGACGAGATGAAGTTGCGGCGGCATGCGTTCCAACAGAAAAGCAACCGCCTCATGAATACTCGGAGAGCGGAGAAGATGATAGTCATCCAGAACGAGAACCATCGCCGGGGATAAAGAGTGGAGATCGTGCAACAAAGACAGCAGCATCGCCTCGCTTGGCGAACTTTCCGCAGCCTTGAGCATGGGCAGCAGCCCTTTTCCGACAGACGGCTCAATCGTCTGCATAGCTGCGATCACGCAGCGCAGGAAACGCCCCAGGTCGTCGTCTCCCCCATCGAGCGACAGCCAGGCGACAGAGACGGGAGCATCTGCCAGCCATTCACTGACAAGCGCCGTCTTGCCGTAGCCTGCTGGAGCAGAAATCAGCGTCAGCTTGCGATGCATCCCTTCGCTCAATTTTTCCACGAGCCGCGGGCGTCGGACCGCTTTTGGCCGCGGTTTAGGGATGTACAGCTTTGTCAAAAGAATGTCCTTTTCTAATCCCACCAAAAATACCACACGTCCTGCTTCAGCAAGTAATCGGCGTAATGACCGAGCGTCTGCTGATCGTCCAAAACGTACTGGCAAAAAATAAAATGCTCTTTTGCCAATTGCAGCGCTTCTTCAGCCGTTTGCGGACGCCGCTTCGCTTGCAGCACCCATGTATCGCCTGTCACAGCGAGGATGCTTGCGCCATACTGTTCCTGAAAATGCTTGAAGATGACCGACTGGTACACAGGCAAAGGACATTCGTTGTATCCGCCCATCGGAATCCACAGCGGAGCCTCATGCCCGCGCTCCTGCGGCAAGTTCAGCACGACGAGCGAATCTCCATCCTCGATCCGGTCCTGTGCCCATTCCCGATCGAGCTGAAACGGTTCTGTCGATGCTTCTGTTGCGACCAACTGCTCGTGAACCAGCTCGCTGCCTTCCCACATCGCTGCGTACGCCTGATAACATTCGGAAAAGTTTTTGCCTTGCAGCTGCTTCTCCTCAGCTGGCAAATCAGTGTAGACCAGCCGGGACTCCACGAT
Source organism: Brevibacillus sp. (assembly GCF_003521185.1). Lineage (NCBI taxonomy): Bacteria > Bacillati > Bacillota > Bacilli > Caryophanales > Paenibacillaceae > Brevibacillus > Brevibacillus sp. The sequence continues at coordinate 126,293 of NZ_DOTK01000039.1, read as the reverse complement.
TTTGCGGAAGGCATCCTCTACGCTCAGGCTGCGGGCTTCTTCCAGCTGCTGCGCGACAAAAGCGGACAACGTTTCTGCTTCCTCGCACACTTCTTCCATCATTTCCAGCAGGTTGTAGCCCGGCAACACCAAAATGCGGTGCTTCCCTTCTGCTTGCAGCGGCAACGCCAATTGTTCTACTGCGACGACTTCTGTTTCGCATTCATCCAAATACTCGACCAATTCTTCAACCATGACCGACACCTCTTTTTCTTCACGCATTCATTCGCTTTATCGATTTATGCAAATGGCTTGTTCGCATTTTTGGAAAAATAAGCCACACCTGTTCATCGTACACCATCTATCCAGAAGAATGTAGAGCTAACCTAAAAAAAGCTTCCCTCGCCAGTCGGGAGGGAAGCTTTCCTTTTTTCGTGCGATTTGCTTGTGTTACGACAGCTTAACCAGGCTGTAGTTTTTCTTGCCTTTGCGGATGATGATGAAGCGTCCGCCGATGGCGAGGTCAGCCGTTACTTCCAGCTCCAGATCGCTCACCTTTTCGCCGTTCATGGAAATCGCGCCTTTGGTAATGTCCTCGCGCGCCTGGCGCTTGGATGGCTCGATGCCCAGCTCTACCAGCCAATCCACGATGTTTTTCGCTTCTTTCGTCGCTTCATAGGTCGGCATTTCTTTGAAGCCTTGCTCGATTTCATCTGCCGTCAACGACTTGATGTCTCCCGTGAACAAGGCAGCTGTAATGCGTTTGGCCTGCTCCAGCAGCTCTTCCCCGTGCACGAATCGGGTCATTTCTTCTGCGAGCATTTTTTGCGCTTCGCGTTTATGCGGTTCGGTCTGGACTTTTTCAGCCAGCTCCTCAATTTGCTCTTTGGACAAGAACGTGAAGTAGTTCAAGTATTTCACAACATCACGGTCATCGGTATTCGCCCAGAACTGGTAAAACTCGAATGGCGTCGTTTTGTTCGGATCGAGCCAGACAGCGCCGCCAGCCGTTTTCCCGAACTTCGTGCCGTCTGCTTTCAGCATCAGCGGAATGGTCAAGCCAAACGCTTTCGCTTCTGGCCCTTCTTTTTTGCGGATCAGATCGAGGCCGCTCGTAATGTTGCCCCATTGGTCCGAACCGCCGATTTGCAGCTGCACGTCTTCGTGTTTGTACAGGTGCAAGTAATCGAGCGATTGCAGGATTTGGTAGGAGAACTCGGTAAAAGAAATACCGCTGTCCAGTCGGCTTGCCACCACGTCTTTGGCGAGCATCGCGTTGATGCTGAAATTTTTCCCGTAGTCGCGCAAAAATTCGATGACGTTGATTTTATGCGTCCAGTCGTAGTTGTTCACCAGGCGGATTTGATTGTCGCCTTCTGTGATGAACAGCTTTTTCATTTGCGCAGTCAGCGCATCCACATTCGCCTGCACTTGCTCCAATGTTTGCAGCGAGCGCTCCGATTGCCGGCCGCTCGGATCGCCGATCGTTCCTGTCGCGCCGCCGATCAAAATAACCGGGCGGTGACCAGCCAACTGGAAGCGTTTCAGCATGATGAATGGGATCAAGTGACCGATATGCATGCTGTCGCCTGTCGGGTCCACGCCACAGTAGAGCGAGATCGATTTTTGCTCGGTCAATTCGCGAAGTCCCTCGGCATCTGTTTGTTGATTGATGGCGCCGCGCCATTCGAGTTCATCAATAATGTTCACAGCCAATTCACTCCCTCAGGTTCGTAGTTCTCCTATACCGGATCAACGTTGTGCGTGACAACAAAAAATCGCCCCTTGTCATATAGACATAGGGACGATTGAATAACCGTGTTACCACCCAGATTGCACCAATGCCGCACACGCCTTCCTTTTGCGCGCCATTCATGCCACTCTCGGCGAGATATCGTTCGCCGCTTCCGCTCAGCATTACCCGAGATACTCCAGAGTTGTAATTCGCTTGCTTGGTGTGTGCCGGGTTTCATCATCCCCCGGCTTTCTGGGACAGGGACCAATCTGCTACTGGGCTCTTTCAACGTATGTCGCATATAAGATTACAGACAGTATAGTGAATTGGAAGATCGGTGTCAACTGGCGTTTGCCCTCACACCGCCCGGGCAAGCCGAAAGCCGAGATCATCGATGCGAAACGTCGGATGACTGCGCCTGCGGCATGTCGCGCCGACACCTCTAGCCGCTTCCGCCCAAGCCTGCCTGCCTGTCATCTGGTTCCCTCCGCTTTCCACTTTTATTTAGCCAAGCTCAGCTTTTCGATCGCCTGCTGCTCAGTCGGCAGGAAAAAGATGTCGTTGCCGTTGTTCGACTCATAGATGAAGTCTTTCAAGCTTTTGCTTGCATACACGGAAAAATCGCCCACGATCGCCAGCTTTGCCTTGTAATTGATGAACTTTTGCAAAATGTCGCCCGCCAGTCGCGTCTTCAGATCGAAAAAACTCTCCGCAAGCATCGTTTTATGAATGACGATGCGGTCGCATTCGGCTTCGTACCATGCCGTCGCGATCAGATCCAGTGCCGCCTGGACATCGGCGATGACGTGTTCCTCGCTTGTTACGACAGCAATATTGACTCCGTTAACGGTGTGCTTGGCAATGTTCATCGTCTACCTCCCTGTTTGATCAGCCACTCATTTGGCATGGGCCTGGAAAAGTCTTTGGACATACTGCTCGCCTATATAGCGATTGTCTTCGCCCTGCGGCGGCACAATCCCCGCCACCCAAAAAAAGCTCAGCCCGACTACCATCGCCATCAGCCCATAAGCGGCCCCCTGAGCATCTTCTTCCGCCAGCTGGCAAAGACTGATTTTTTAGGGAAAAAGAAGGACAGGAGGCGGGGCAGGGTGGCTAAAGCAGTTCATTCCCGGCAACGCACGATTTTATTGGATTCCCAGATGCTCGCGCAAGGTGGCGCCTGCGTATTCCCGCTTGAACAAGCCTTTTTCCACCAGCTTGGGCATCAGTTGTTCGAAAAAGATGTTCATCGATTTTTCCGATCCGCCCGGCAGAGCGATGAACCCGTCAATCGCTCCCGCCTCGTAACGCTCGATAATATCAGCCAGTACATCGTCGACAGTTCCGACAGACACCCAATGCGCCGATCCGACTACCTCAGGGCGTGCCAGCACTTCTTGCAAAGTCGGCTCGTACTTCGTGATAAATCGGCGCAACAGCTCGGCATGTGTCCGGCTGCGGACGGGCAGGTTCGGATCAGGGAGCATGTCAGCTGTTATGCGTTGATCCAGAGCCAGATGGCTTGCTTCCATTCCGAGTACGAATTTCAGCGAAGCCAGCCTGCGCTCCGTGCTCAAATTGGCATGCGCCACTTTATGCAATTCCTCTGCCTCCTCGCGCGTCTCCCCCAAGAAAAAGTACAGGCCCGGCAGCACTTTGACTGCATCCGGATTACGTCCATGCTCCTCCGCCCTTTTGCGCAAGTCGCTTCGCAGTTCGACTCCTGATTCAATATCCGGCATGGCTGCAAAAATCGCATCCGCGACGGAAGAAGCAAAATCACGTCCCGTATCCGACGCACCCGCCTGGAAAAACGGAATCGAGCCGGAGGCATGGGCTGGCATCGTCAGCGGCCCTTTGACACTGAAAAATTCGCCCGAATGGTTGATCGGCGTTACCTTGTCCCGATCGGTAAAAATGCCTGTCTCCCGATCCATGACAATCGCTTCGCGCGGGTAGCTATCCCACAGCTTGCGTACGACCTCGATAAACTCTTTTGCTTTCGCATAGCGCTCTTGCGGTGATGGCATCGGAGCATCGCCGAAGTTCTCGGCCCCTTCAATCGATGTGACGATATTCCAGCCAGCTCGCCCGTTGCTCAGCCAGTGCAACGACTGAAGCTGTCTCGCCACGATGAACGGCGGATTGAATGTGGTGGAGATCGTCGTCACCAACCCGATTCGCTCGGTTTCCCGGGCAATAGCGGAGAACATCAGTGTCGGATCAACGCTGCCAAAGCTGACGGCGTCTCCCAGCATCTGCGGACCGACGTATAAATAATCGGCTTTGAACAAAAAATCGAGCTTGGCTTGCTCGGCCATTTTCGCCAAATCAATATAGTAGTCGATCGTGTCCAGTTTCTCGATATCACTGTCAGGACGCCGCCAGCCTGCCCCTTTCATCCACGTAGTATTAATCGCCAGTCCGATGCACAATTGTCTATTTTCAGCCATACGTATCCACCTCTCCTGGATTGAGATTCGTTTCGCGATTAGGACTTGCCCCGCTCTTCCGTCATGTTGGCAAAAGCGCAAATACGCGCCTTTTTCCAACAATGATAATCATTATCGTTAAATAGTGTAGCAAGGGCAGAAGTAAAAGCAAATGCACAAATCACGAAAACGATATGCAAGATTGTCTAATCCAGTGCTTTTCTTTGAAAAACGTCCCGGCGTTTTCAGCGCAGTTGGTGGGCGGTTTGCAGCTCGCAGCTTGCGGTTTCTTGCAGTCAGCAATCACAGTCATGACTGTCCGACGTCCTTATGACTCTCTTCTTGCTCTCTGTACGCGGAAGGCGACACGCCGAATTTCTTTTTAAACATCCTGCTGAAATAGAGCGGATTGGCATACCCGACACTGACGGCGATATCGCTGATCGGATAGCTGCCTGCTTTCAGTAGCTCGCGCGCTCTCTCCATCCGGTAATGAATCACGTAGTCGATAGGGCGGTATCCTGTGTATTTATGGAAAAAGTAAGAAAATTGCTTGGGGCTCATACCGTGCAACTCAGCCAATTCGCCGAGCGTCAGCGGCTCCATGTAGTGCCCGCTAATGTACGCAATCGCTTCTTCGATTATTTTTTGGCCTGGAGAACGTCCTTCCTCCCGACTCTTGCAGCCCACCAGCACTTGATGCATGATGCCTAAAAACAGCTCTTTGACATGCAGCTTCCCGATCCCGCCTGTAGCGCGGGCTTTTTGCTGGATCATGATGAGCGCTTCAAGCAGCCGGGGATTCGCGCCGGATTCGAGCTTGAAGTGAGTATCCAGTTCAACAGCCGCTGTGTCATTTGCGTGTTTGTTCCACCTGTAAAAGACAATGAAATACTCCAATTCTGACTGACCAATGACCCGCGAGTCCATTTGCATGCCTGGAGCAGCATGAACGACCGTTCCCGGCAACAAATCGTAAGCGGTTCCGTTCACATGCATCTTCGCCTCTCCACGCACAATAAACAGAAATCCGTATTGGACAGTCTTGAAACCGCGCAAAATACTTTTCGGCTGAATGACCAAGCGCTGCACATTGGCTATCTCATAGGAACCGCCGGCGAATATTTCCGCTATCTTGTCCAAATCCATCATGAAAGGAAACCTGCTTTCTGTCCATATCGTGTACCCCTGCTTATTTTATCATAGGATCGGGCCTGATTTTGCCGTAGGAACATCGCATGCGCTCCATCCCCGGGTTTGCCGTACCATCTGGCGCTCCCTGCCCAAATAAATCGCGGGAAGCATATTTATTTAGGAACCGTTTGCGGGTATGATAATAGAAAAAAAGAAAGAGGCTGTTATATGGATTCAACTTACTCACCAAGATCTACTTCGAAAACAAAAATGCTTGTGATTCATGCCCTTTTTATCGCTTTTACCCTCGCAGCTACCATGTTCATCAACATCCGCCTACCGATCATGGGCAACGGCGGCCTGATTCACCTCGGTAACGTGCCTCTTTTTATTGCTGCCTTTGTGTACGGCAGAAAAACGGGAGCGATTGCCGGAGCTTTCGGCATGGGTCTCTTCGACCTGATCTCCGGCTGGACAGCCTGGGCGCCTTTTACGTTCATCATCGTCGGTGCCATGGGTTATGTCGCTGGCCTCATCGGGGAAAAAATGCCTGGCAAACGCACACTGGCTTACTGTGTGGCGATCGCCGTCGCGCTGATTATTAAAATCGTCGGCTACTACTTCGTGGAAGTGATTTTGTATGGCAACTGGATTCAGCCGTTCGGCTCCATCCCTGGGAACTTCCTCCAGGTTATCGTTGCCGGAATTATCGTGCTGCCACTCGTAGGGCGGTTGAAAAAGATTGTGGGACAGGTGTAAGTAGAAAATCACTTTCTCGTAAAACTTGCAAAAGAGCGATTCATGTGATGCCCCAATAGAGCTGTAACTATAAAAATCGCCCAGGAGATTCTGATTCCTAGGCGATTTTTTTTCAAGGATGTGTCTGAAATTCTCGAACGATTCGGTCAGACAAAGGCGATAAATTTGTGCTCGTATGTGTAACGATGGAGCCGGATGGGCTGAGCTGGAGCCGGAGACATCGATGGTACGGCAAAGGGAATACGGCTGTCTTGCGTCATAAGAGCAAACGCCGAGATCCTGTTGAAACACGTGGCCGATTCAACGTAGGGAAGTCCATCCAGCAGCGCCCTAAAGAAGTGAGAAAACGTCTTAGTTTTGGTCACTGGGAACTGGATACGGTTGTTTCCAGTCGGGGAAAAAGTAAAGCATGCGTCGCTAGGTTCGCTGAGCGTAAGACTCGCCTTTGCCAAGGTCTCTGAAGAAGAACTTGCTCAAGCCTTGTATCTCATTAACAACCGACCAAGAAAATGTCCGGGCTGGAAGACGGCTCACGAATCATTCATGGAAGCTCTGTCGCACTTGGCTTGACAATCCGTCCTTTTATAAAGAACACGGATATTTTCCTGAAAAGAAAGTCCTTACTAATAGATTAGCTTCGTCTGCCTCTTATGATGTAGCCTTAAATCTATTAAAAGGTTACGGCGTGAATTGGACTAAAGATCAACTAATTGCTAGACTCGCAACTTTAGGTGCTATCGCATCTCTTGATGGTCCTATTCCTATTGGAGATTTTGTTGCTCTCCTTGCAGGGGCTGTGATCCTTAACCCGAATCTTGACAACTACATTGCAAATTTAGATGAAATTACAAACTATTTAAAATCAGTTTCCCTAAGAAACGCTATTAGTAAAGTCACCGGAGCTGTTTCATTAAGCATTGCAACCAGAAAAGAAATTAAGAAAGGAAAAAAACACTTCGAAGCTTGGCTATCCACTGGTGGATGGGGCGGTATTTTTATTGGACGGTCGATTAGTTTATCTGAAGCGCAAAGTCGGGCTCGAAATGGTTTGGATACATTTAGTGTAAGTAAAGAGAGTGCAAAAAAAGTAGTAAAGCAAACAAACTATTGGTATTATGATGAAGGCGGTCACATTACATTGGGATATCTCGCCAATTTACCTCATTATCATATGACCACTGATGAAGCTCGTCGAAATAAATTGCCTGGTCACCATTTCTTCCCCTACGATCCACTTGATTAATAATTAGTCTGGGACTGGAAACGACATATAAGCTATAAATGTATATGTCGTTTCCGATATTTCACTAAAAAACAGTTGCTTCATTTTTTAACCTCCTATTTCGAACATAGCTAGGTGATAATTTCATGAATCAGGATGACCTTCATTCGAATCAGAATTCCATCCATCTCGAAAAGCTCTACAAAGACATTGACGAACAGTCAGCCAAGTTCTTTCACCATAACTATCAACATTACCTGGATGAAAATGTGTTTCCCGAAGACGCATGCTCCATTCCTCAAGATATCGATCTGTCCGCAGCTACTATTGTGTTAGGTGAACTCAAATGGGAGTGGACGGAAATTGAATTGTTATCCAGATTGAGTCTGTTAGGTGCAGAAATTGGAATCAATCGCCCGATCCCCGTCTTGGATTTCTTTACATTGCTAGAAGGGAAATCCGTAGTCTGGTCCAAATACTGCGATCATTATATAGAGAACTTTGAATCGCTTATCAACTGCTTAAAGCGATTTATCCCCGATCAAGATGAATCGAGTGAATAATTTTTAAAGTGCTCCCTTTTAAGTACCATCTTCGGACGAAGGAGGGGGCACTTTCGATCATGTGCCTCCTTCGTCCGAAGGGCTAGCAATTGGTTGCATAGGTCATGTCAGTTTCACATGCTGCTATTAGCTATAACACGTTGTTTTTTGATGACTTTTAAATTCCTCCACAGACCAGGTTTGAACTGCACCACATTTGTTGGGCCCTCCAACAGTTGGAAGTGCAGTTTTTCTATGACGAAATTTAGTGAAGATTTTAAACGTCTCCACTTCAAAGATACTTAGGAGGGATGGAGAGCAGCGTTCCCTTCCCTTCATGAAAAACGCCAAACCGTTCCGTTTGATACTGTGCATCATCCAAATACACTTGTGATCGCTCCGCGAACATAAACATGTTGGCAAGCATCTGATAGTGGCGAATTGACTCGTCCGGTCGCAGCAGCCGATGCGGGATATCGGCAATCATAATGGTCGCATTTTCCCACATCCACAACGCATTGTGGAGCGCCCCTCGAAGCATTCTCTGCCCACCATACAGCTTGTCCATGCGTTCACGCCCCTTTTATCCAACCAAACAATCATAGCTGATAATCATTACTACAATGCGATTATAGAAAAGAGTCGCGATTATGCGTAAAACATTCGAAAAGATTCTGCAGGAGGTACGCCATGGACGATATCGATATCAAAATTTTGCAACTCCTTGAGGAAAAAGGGAGACTCTCGCACGAAGAACTAAGCAAACTTTTGCACATATCCCGCCCTGCCGTTCATCAGCGGGTGGCAAAGCTGGAAAAGAGCAACATCATCAAAGGTTACCGCTGCATTGTCGATTGGAGCAAGCTGGAGCAAAAACTGAAAGTGCTGATCTTTATCAAAATGAAATGCCAAAACTTCAAAGAAATCGCAGGCAAGATTGTCGATTTGCACGTTCCGGGCGCAACGATTCTCGAATGCCAACGCCTGGCTGGGGAATGGTGCATGATGCTCAAAGTGCGGGTATCCTCCCCTGAGGATATTACGAATCTGATCGATGAAATGGTCAAATTCCCTGACGTTCAGGAGACTTCGACGACGTTTGTTTTATCTACCCTTTACGAAAACGGGATGAAGGAGAATTGAGAAAGAAGAGAGGCGACCCTGGATGATGCAAGGGAAAAAAGCAATGCAAATCGGCGAGTCAGAAAATTCAAATATCACTCTCGTTGTAATCGCTTTACTCTCCGTGTACATTTTTTGGGGAGGAACGTATCTCGGGATGAAGGTTGCGATTGAAACCATCCCGCCTTTTATCATGGCAGGCATTCGGTTTTTTGTGGCTGGAACTGTCCTCTATGTGCTTGCGCGGTTAAAGGGTGAGCAGCATCCGAGCGTTGCCGAATGGAAAGGCGCAAGAATCGTGGGCGCTCTCTTGCTCTTGGGCGGGAACGGGCTGGTCGCCTGGGCGGAACAAAAAGTCCCGTCAGCCATCGCCTCCCTGCTGGTAGCAACTGTTCCTTTATGGATTCTTGCTTTCAACTGGCTTGGCGGCAACAAAAAAAGACCTGCGCTCGGCGTCCTCGCTGGCGTACTGCTCGGCTTTTCCGGCATTGCCGTGCTCGTCCTGAACACAGGCGGAGCGAACAGCCAAAGCATGGACACAATCGGCATGATCGCCCTCTTGATCGCTTCGGTTTCTTGGTCAATCGGATCTTTGTATTCTCGCAGGGCAAAACTCCCCGCGTCTCCCCTGCAATCGACAGCGGCGCAAATGATGGTAGGCGGCGCTTTGCTGATCTTTGTTTCATTTTTCCTCGACGATTGGACGAAGCTGCACCTGTCTGAGCTATCTGTCCGCTCCGCTCTCGCCTTGGGCTATCTGATCGTGTTCGGCTCGATCATCAGCTACACAGCGTACATTTGGCTGTTGAAAAATGCTGACCCCGCCTGGGTATCGACATATGCTTTCGTCAATCCGATCGTCGCCGTATTTTTGGGTGGTTTCTCGCAAACGAGCGACTCTCTCCCCACGCCTGGGCCGCCGCTATCATTATCGTTGTCGCGGTCATGATGATTACGGTTTTTGGCGGGCAGAGGAAAGCCATCGAGCGGAAAGAAGTGGTGAGAGGGGAAGGGGAGGGCGTGTAACTATTAGTTTGAGAAAAAGGTGAAATTACCCTCATAATCCAATTTTTATAATAAAGCAAAAACAAGTCATGTTTGCTTAGAAAAAAGCAGAGGGGCGAATCATTTGGACAAAGAGAACCAGGGACTTCAAACTAAAATTTTCGACCTTATTGAACAAGAGGGACTGGAGGAACAACTGGAGTCATTGACCAGAAATGTATTTGAAGATTGCATCTCCAGAAATACAATCGAGTTAAGCCGCATAAATCCAAGCTTCATCCGTCTCATAGCGATGTTGCTTAAAAAGAGTTCTTTCCATGTCATTGGCCGAATTGAAGATAGCTTTATCAAGGACAAAAAGACAGCTACAGGGTCGCCGCCAGCGGCAGGGTATCGGTTTCAAGAGGGGTTTGGGAAGTGGTATGATCTCAGAGTGGAAGATGCCCTCTTGCTTGTAAAATACGGTAATGTCACCAACCTTGAAATTAATCCCAACGAAAATTACTTCATTGGGAAAGGAATCGATCTAAGGAAACTGCCAAGAGTAGCTACAGCCCCCGGCACTATTTTCACTGATGAAGAGATGCAGAACTACTTAGTATGGTTTAAAGGGATTCAAGTTCAGATGGGTATCCAGCCTACCATCATTTAAAAAGTAGCAAAAGCAGCCCTCTGCCAGTCGAATACAAGGAGGGCTGCTTTTGGTTTCGCGTATCTCTCAACTTTTACTACTTACTGATCGTTTCCTCACCAAGCAATTTCCCCGCAATATAATCAAACTGCTTTTCCAACGACAGCGGATCATTGAAATAAAATGTATTCGAATCAATCGTATACACGCGCTTGTTTTTGACGGCATCAAGCTGTTGCCACAACTCGTTCTTGCTTATCTCCTTCTCCAGCGAATCCTCGATAAACAAAAAATCTCCCGCATATTCCGGCAGTTTTTCATGCGAAAGCGCAACGTAGCCTTTGCCGATGTCCATCGTTGCTTTCTGGATGATCTCCGGCGCTTTCAACCCAAACTCGCGATATAAAATCTCTCCGCCTCGTCCGTAAAAATCTCCGAACGCACCAAGCGATTTCATGTCTCCCCCTAAAATCGCCACTTTTTTGTCACCCACGACCTCGTGCACGGCTGGCTTATACTTCGCCACTTTGCTATCCCAGTTCGCAATCCACGCTTCTGCTTCCTGCTCCCTCCCAAACGCTTTGCCAAAAGCCCGAAGCTGCTCCCGCAAATTTTTTTCCCCGTATTTGATCGCGACAGTCGGCGCTATTTTTTGGATGTTCTCCAGGTTTTTCGCGTTGTCCAAGGCGATAATGACGTCAGGCTTCAGCTCCAACAGCTTTTCCAGCGAGTTGCTGTCATCGCCATAGCCCCCGATATTTTCAATCCCGTCCACTTTTCCGGCGTAAAAAGGATGATTCAGGGCAAACTCCGACAACCCTACAGGCTTGATGCCCAAAGCGAGGAAATAGCCTACGTAACTGTCTGCCAAAATGATAACCCGCTTCGGATTTTTCGGAATCGTCACCTCTCCGCTTGTCGTCTTGTAGGTGATCGTCTCTACTTTTGCCACGTTATTCGCATCCCCTTGTGCCGGGGCTGCTGCCCCATTACTCGTACTGGTCGCGCCAGAGCAAGCACTCAGCAACAGCATGATGCACAACAGCGCAGTTGCCGCCAGTGACGCTCGTGAACCTCTGCTCATCGGAAAATCCCCTTTTTTTGTATATTGATAATAATTATCACTATCAATGTACCGATTCAGCATCCGTTCCACAATAGAATATGTAGGGAATTTTGCCGGACTATCTGCAACTTTACTCTGTTGCCAATTCCTTCTCCGATACTCGGCAGGCGACACGCCCAGCTTTTTCTTGAACAAGCGGCTGAAATAATACACATCTTTGTACCCGACACCTGCCGAAATCGTCCGCAGCGAAGCGTCCGTCTCCGTCAGCAGGCTCGCCGCTTTTTCAAGGCGAATGCGAATCAAATAATCGATCGGACTGTAGCCTGTGCTTTGCTTGAATGTCGCGGATAAATGGTACGCACTGTAACGAAACATCTCCGCCAAAGACTCCAGCGTGATCGGCTCCGCATAATTTTTTTCCATGTACAGCATGATTTGTGCCGTCAAATCGGGATAGGTCACTTCGCTGCCCTCCCGCTCCAACTCTGCCAGCACCTGATAAACAAATTGGTAGAAAAGAGCTTTGATCTGAAACCGCCTCAGCGACTCTGTGCCCTGCCATTGCTCGTGCATTTGTTGCAAGTGGTGAAAAAGCAAAACCGGGCTGCTCGGGATCAGGCTGTATTGCGCCAAAAACGGGTTGCTGCGCTTTAACAATTCAAGCAAACTCTGGCTTGCGGGTGCCGGAATCGTTGCTTTGTAAAAAATCGAGTAGTATTCAAACGCTTCACCCGCAGGCACAATCTGGAGCGTGGCTCCTTTTCCGCTGTGCATGAGCTGAAACCCTTTTGCCATGTACGCCGTCCCATCCAACAAAACCTGCGCGTTGCCCCGCGTGGAAAAAAGAAACATGCTGGCCGGGAGCTTGTACGGTCCAAACCCTTCCCCCGGTGCCAACGCTGTGTGACGGATGTCCAAAATTTTAATGGCAGCCTGGTTCCATAGCAGCGCTTGGGTGTTTTCTTGCTTCAATGTGACCAGTCCTTTTTGTTTGGTTGCTTTATTATAATTGATAATAATTATCAGTTGAAGAGCAAGAACAGCAATCTGGCTAAAGCGAACCGGAGCCATCGCTTTGCTGTGCTCATAGCTTTTTTCGCTGTTTATCCGTCTCCCATAAGAGTGGTCGAACCAGCGATTGACGGCATTATAAATGCATATAGTCATGAAAAACTGTCTTCCCAACAACAACAACCGCTACCTGCCAGACAGCTCCGGCATATAGCGGTTGTTTATGTCTCTGGTTAGTTGGATGAACCGTACAATGTACAATTGCCAAATGATAGTTACACCGAGCCTGAGTCTAAGTCTGAGCAAGCCTTGCAATCCCTTGTTGACCCGCTTCCCGTCCCTACAAAATTCACTACGTCCGCCGCATGTAAGCCCGCACCGTCAGCGGAGCGAAAATAGCCACGATAACGGCAGCGCTCGCGAGCGACAGAGCGAACTCCGTACCAATCGTGCCGCTATTGACCAATTCGCGAACCGCGCTCACCAGATGGGAAATCGGGTTGAGTTGGACGAACCACTGGAGCCATCTCGGCATCGTTTCGACTGGTACAAATGCGTTGGAGAGAAAAGTCAGCGGAAACAGCACCAGCATGGAAATCCCTTGCACGCTTGCCGCCGTCCTCGCAATGACGCCGAAAAAGGCGAAAATCCAACTGACCGCCCACGAGCAAGCAATGACAAGAATCCCCGCAATCGCGACGAATCCCAGTCCGCCCTCAGGCTGGTAGCCCATGATATACCCCATCGCAAAAGTAAGCACGGTCGCAATCGTATAGCGTATCGTATCGGCAAGCAAAGCCCCGGCCAAAGGCGCGATCCGGGCAATCGGCAGCGACTTGAAACGGTCGAAAACTCCTTTGTCCATATCTTCGCGGAGCTGGACGCCCGTCACGATGGACGTCGAGATAACGGTCTGCACGAGAATGCCAGGAATGATGATCGGCAAGTAATTTTCCACGTTTCCTGAAATCGCGCCGCCAAAAATATACGTGAACATCAGAGTAAACAGGATCGGCTGAATCGTGACATCAAACAACTGCTCGGGAGTGCGCCGGATTTTCAGCAGCCCCCGGTAGGCCATCGTCAACGAATGGCGGAGCGCCTGAGCGAAACTGGCGCGGTTTTTCAACGAACGATCAAGCTCTTGCGTCAATGCTGCGCTTTTCATACAGTGGCTTCCTCCGTTCTGTTCGGTTGTTCTGAGGCTTGCTGTGCATTTTCGCTGGCACCGTGCCCCGTAATCGTTAAAAAGACTTCGTCTAGCGTCGGCTTTTGCACGCTGATCTCCGTCAGGTGAATGCCTCTCGTCCGCAGAGCGATCAGCAAATCGGTGACCTGGTCGGCGCTCGCCATTGGCGCCGTAATCTTGCCTGCTTCTGCCGTTATGCTGGAACGAACTCCGAGCACTTGCTCCACCATTTCACGGGCATTGGCAATGTCCTGCACATTTTGGACTCGCAGATGCAAGGCGGAGTTCCCGACAGATGCTTTCAACTCATCCACCGTACCTTCTGCCACGACCCGCCCACGGTCGATCACCGCGATTCGGTCGGCCAGTTGGTCTGCTTCATCGAGATATTGCGTGGTGAGCAAAACTGTCGACCCTGTTTCTACCAGGCGGCGAATCGTATCCCACATTTGCGAACGCGTTCGCGGGTCCAGCCCGGTCGTCGGTTCGTCCAGGAAAATGAGCGGTGGCTGCGCGATGAGACTGGCAGCCAAATCCAGCCGACGGCGCATCCCCCCGGAAAAGTGCTTCAATGGACGTTTGGCAGCCTCCGTCAGACCAAACTCTTCCAGCAGCTCAGCAGCTTTTCGTTTCGCCTCGGCGCGCCCCAAGCCGAGCAAACGAGAGAAAATAATCAGGTTCTCTGTGGCGCTTAACGATTCATCGACCGAAGCGTATTGCCCCGTTACCCCGATCAACTGCCGCACGACATGCGCCTCTTTCGTCACATCGTGCCCGAAAATGCGCGCCTCTCCGCCATCCGCCCGGAGCAAAGTCGCCAACATGCGAATCGTCGTAGTCTTGCCCGCCCCATTTGGACCAAGCACGCCGTAAATCGAGCCTGCGCGCACGTTCAAATCCACACCATCTACAGCGCGATTGTCTCCGAACACTTTGACAAGCCCACGGGCTTCGACTGCCCATTCATTGCTGTACTTCTTGTTCATTCTGGCATCTCCTTACCCACTGTTTATTTGATATCGCAACAATACCGTGCGGATTTAAACTGAATGTAAACTGGTTGTCGTTTTTTTATTTTAGGGCTTTTTGTCCGGTTGTTACACGTACATGGGAAGGGGGTGGAGGTCAGTCTGGAGGAGGAGAGGGAAGTGTTTTGCCGTGACATAAAAAGAGAATGATTGTCCAGAGACAATGTGGAATGTTCTTGGTTAGCTACAACAATCCGCTTTTAACTCCAACAAAAAAACGGCATCTCAGCCGTTTTTCGTGCCTTTTATATGCTGGCGCACGTAAGCGGGAGCGCACGAGCACCATTGGCAGTATAATCAATGTAGCAATGGCGGTGATATTACTGAAACCACCGCTGCTTGCCGTATTCAAGGGAAAACAAAACAGTATTACGATCATTTTCAAGCTTCTTATAATTCCAATTTTGACTTGATGCACTGCTGTGCCCAAACATGTTAATGATGTTTTCCTTCGAAGTTATATAAGCGTTAATGACATTCTCCTGATCAATAACAATCGCAAAGTAAGGTTTGCAAGCAAAATGCCCGCACGCCTCGTCTACTTTTCGAAATTCATCACTCGGTCTGGTAATTGTCAGTGCGTTATCAATTTGCCCCGCTGCCCTGCTTCGCGATTTAACGGATATGCCCAACCGTTCACCTGTTGACTTCCTCGTTGCAATGATGTCAATTCCCGTATGAGTGACATG
Source organism: Brevibacillus sp. (assembly GCF_003521185.1). Classification (NCBI taxonomy): domain Bacteria; kingdom Bacillati; phylum Bacillota; class Bacilli; order Caryophanales; family Paenibacillaceae; genus Brevibacillus; species Brevibacillus sp. The sequence continues at coordinate 110,746 of NZ_DOTK01000039.1, read as the reverse complement.
CACACACTCGAATCCATGTCGAGACAACCAGTACATAATTAAATGTTCGGCAAAATCCCCCGTAATTTTCGAGTGATTGCTGCTCTTGTCAACGCTTTGCATTTTCTGTTGTGCCTCCCGATCCTAACGTTATTTCGTTCCTCATCTCTCCAAAATCACCCGTCAGCCAATCTGCTTTTTCCAGTCAAAAAACATTTTATCATCTCAATGCTTGGATAAGTTTATCGATCTGCGCCCGGCTGGCAAATGACTCATCAATTGATAGGAAAGACAACATGGAGACGGGCATTTTGGCATGAGCAGCCGCAAACATTTTGTGATGTCCGTCTAGCAAGTAGTGCGATCAGGCAAAGTGAGGATCGGCCACACTTTTACACAGGAGAATCTATCAAAAGTTTTCCTCATAGTAGCATAACCTAGTATAGTCAGCTAGGCTGCCGACTTTAGTGCCTGGCACGGAAAATCGTTTGGTTAAAACATTGTTCGCAGATCATTCGCGGAAGCCGTCATATCCAACAAAAAAACGGCACTTCTGCCGTTTTTGCAAGATCCATCAAAGCGTTTCTTTCATGTGACTGCGGTAGCGGCTGGCTTTACGGTCCAGCTGATAACTGACAAAGGTCAACAATGATGCAGCCACCGCAACGATCCCGCCTGCCCAGGATACGTCGATAAGTTCCCTGTTCACCGTGACGATTCCCCCGAGAGCCGCTCCAAATGCGATTCCGACGTTTATAGATACAGGAGCCAACGACGAAGCCAACTCCTTCGCTGCCGGATAATACTTATGTGCTACATCAATGAAATACAATTGCATGGTCGAGTTCATCATGTAAACAACAAGAGCAATGAGTGCGATACTAATCAAGGCTGCGACAATCGAATGGGAAGAAAAGTACAACGAAGCAAGGATAGCAGCTTGAATCAGAAACACATACCTCAACTTGCCAATCCCGTTACGGATCGCCAGCTTCCCGCCAATGAGCGTGCTAAAAACGGAAACAACACCGTACAGCAAAAAAATGACGCCGATGTAACGCTCAGGCACGAATAGCACTTCTTGCAGCAAAGGAGCCAAATACGTATATACCGTATAGGTAGCCCCAATACTTAATGCGGGAATAAAAAAGCCGATGACAATACGCGGATTGGTTATGAGACCCATTTGTTTTTGCAAGGAACTCTTTGTTCCCCTCAGCTGTTTGGGAATGGTCACAGCGCTTACGATTAAGGATACGATACCCAATACGCTGGTAAACCAAAAAGCCATTTGCCAGCCGCTCCATTGCCCGATATACGTTCCGATCGGCACCCCGACTACGCTTGCTATCGTAAACCCCGCAAAAATAATCGATATAGCTGGCCCCCGCTTGTCGGCAGGCATCGTTTCATTCGCCACACTCATTGCAAGTGCGATCAGTACCCCGGTAACTACGGCCGTGACGATTCTGCTGGCAACAAGCAGTGCAAACGATCCCGATAAAGCTGTAATGACATTTGCGACAATAAACACCCCGATCAGGGCAAGCATCAGCGGATACTTGGAAAATCGGCTTAAAACAGCCGTCAAGATCGGCGTGCTTATGGCAAACGTGATGGCAAAAACCGATACAAGCGAACCCGCCGTTGATATCGCTATTTTCAAATCTGCTGACACTTCATTGAGCAACCCGACAATCACAAATTCACTCGTTCCCAAGACGAAAGTTAATAAAAACAAATTGAAAATCAGTCGCTTATGTTGTTTCGCCATTCATTGAATCTCCTCTCCAGATGAACTTCCTCATGCTCTTTCTATGGCAACCTGCAACTCGGCAACGTGAGCTTCCGGATCGTTTGACTTTTCATGCGGCAAACAAATTTCGCGCCGCGGTTCATTCTCTTTCATACGATATCCGTTCCGTTCAATCCACGCTGCCAATACCGCGCTTGCACTACAGGGGCGAGTCGTCCGGCAAAGGTGGATAAGCGTAGCCATCATCGGAACTTCCGGCAATTGTTTCACCGTAAAAGGAGGCCGGCTCGGCATATCAAGAGTCAGAGGCCGTGCCACTTCCATGTCAATTTCGTCCTCGCTTTCTTCACATCCGTGCCAAAGTACAATTTGAGGCGTAGATGGCTGAACGGAATTTCCCAATTGATCATCCACCTGTTGGAAAAGCTCCGGAATTTGCTTGAGCGAAGCTTTTTGGCGGTAAGACAGCACAAGTTGAGGCCCGACTTCCTTTACAATAACGTCGTGCGACTTTTGATTCTCGCCTTCATTTTCGATGAAAGACAGCCGTTCCTTAATTTGCGTCAGTTTTGCCTGCTCCTTAGCCAAATTGGACAAAATCTCGCTTTCCTTCAACCGAAACATTCCCCGAATTTGTTCTTGCGAGATTTGCTCTCCTACCAACTGGCGAATTTGCTCTAACGAGAAGCCCAGTTCTTTAAAGGCCAAAATCCGATTGAGTTGAAACATTTGGTCAGCCGTATAATACCGATAACCTGTAAATCGGTCGGTGTGATTCGGCTTGAGCAAATTTAACTGGTCGTAGTAACGAAGCGTCTTTACGGACACCTGGCTGATTTTTGAAAACTCGCTGATTTTAAACATCCATCCATCTCCTTGCACGGGTCATTCTATTCTCTCCCTGGTCTTTTCCGAGTATAACGTTCCAGTTGAGGGGAGAGTCAAGGGAAGCGATCTAGGAGAAATTTTCGTATAAACCGGAATTTCTGCGTCTTCGCCATTTCTACCTGGAGCCGCTGAACCTGTCATTCGTCTCACCGTTTTAGTAGAAGACACTAGGTTGGCAACAAGATTCCTGCATCATTCAGAGGAGAATCCTGTTCGCGAGTCTTTCGTTGCTCTAACGTATCGCGATTGCCCCTGCATTTATCTGAAAGTAAACAGGCCGCTCCCGACACAGAAAAAAGCAGCCTTCATTTTGGCTGCTTTGGATGTTTAAGTATGGTTAACCTACTAGCGCCTCCTTCACTCATACGTTTTCTGGCTGCTAAAACGTTTTGAGGGCTGCGGTTTGAAATGAAAAAACCCAGGATTTCTCCTGGGGAATTGTGGTGCATGCAACAGAACTATGGGGTAGTGACAAACAAGATCGTGTATGTGGCTGTTGTCGTTCCATCCGTTGCTGTAACCAGCACATAATCTCCTGTTTCCAAAAGGTCGAAGGAACCTTTTTCGACGTGAGAAGCAGAGAACAGCTTGACCGTTGCGCCATCTGGGCCTTCAAGATGACCCATCAATGCAGATCCGACATAGGTAGAACCACTGAAGAAGACAGCACTTCCATCAATCACTTTTGCGGCACTGTCGATTGTGAACATCGCAGTAGGTTTCGCAGTCAATGTCACATCATTGTTGATGGCAAAATCAGCGGTAACGGTCACAGAGCCCTTCTGTACCACATGATGATCAGCATCATCAGTAATCACGTAGCTAATCACTGCCGAGCCTCCACCTTGCCTCGAAATCTTGCCCTCTGTGTCGACTGAAATTTTGCTTGGATTGCTTGATGTCCAAGTAATGGTTTGTCCGGAACCTGCCGTGATCGTTTGATCCGGGGATATAGCCGTATCGCCTTCAGCAAGGTTTCCATTCGTTCCAGTACCCGAGTATGAAGGGTTGGTTTCTTGCGCTGTAGCGTAGACTGTCACAGTGACACTGTTTACAGCTCCATTAGAACTTGTATATTGGATCGTTGTCGTTCCAGGTGAAACTGCCGTGATCACTCCAGTGAAAGCATTCACAGTCGCTACTGACGGATTGCTCGATGACCAAATCTTGGTTCCTGGTTCTGTTGTTGTTGCTGTTCTCGTAATTGTCTCGCCAATCTGTAAAACTGTTGCAGATGTACCTACTCCTGTAATTGCTTGTCCGCTATTTCCGGCTAACCCAAAAACGGGCTTTTGCACAGACCAACACCGTGCAGGCGCCTTTCAACGCACACGGCGTTCCATCAACACTAAAGAAGGACTCCTTTCCTAGGACTTTAGAACTCCTACAACGGGCAATTTGATTGTATCATAGATTTCATCGGCTATAAAAGTAAATACTGAAAAATCAGTTTTGGGGGCTAGGCGTGAGGAGTTCGTGTAATTATTCTATCATTTTCGAATTATCGAGCCTCAGCAGATCAAATGAGATATCTGTATCAAATCACTGCTTATCAAAGTGAAATGGACAAGTTGTCATTCGCATACAGAGCTATTTGAAACTCGTCCATTTTTTTACATAAGCAGCTATAATGTGATGGTATCTCGATTTTTCCCACTTGGGAGGGCGTATAAGAATGGGATTGTTAGTTGATGAAATAAAAATACATATCAATGCGTATATTAACTATCTTACATTTAGAATTCGAAAATTGCTCTTCTACTTCTTTCCTGCCAATACATCGAGGACTAAACCATTATTGATATGCTACTTAGTAGCATCGCAGCCATCTTTGCTATACAGTAGAGTGTTAATGTAGAGCAACCATAGCTTCCCATCCCAAAAAGCAGGTACACTTTCCAGAAAAGTCTAGGATCAAGCAAAAAATTGGCGATGAACAAAATGTAAAACAGCATTACTGCCGTTTCCGTAGTTAAATGGTGAACTATTGAGATCAAACTACCGGCCTATGTCTACTAGCTGAGCTAACTTCTCTGTATTTGGTAGTACATCTGACCAGTTCGGACTTCCACCAGAGTCAGGTGTCACTGCCCTAAACAGGTCCTCAAATTCTCCAGTAATCACGCCTGCCTACGACAGGCGACGTGCTGCTCATTGGCAGCGATGTTTTGTAATTTAAAGTTTCAATCCACGCCTGCCTACGACAGGCGACTCAGGAACTTCACCAAAATTTAACGCCCTCCTTGTTTCAATCCACGCCTGCCTACGACAGGCGACGTTGGTTGACCTTACTTCTTGCGTTGATCGGAACTGTTTCAATCCACGCCTGCCTACGACAGGCGACTTTGCATCTGGCTCGTTCGTCCATAGGCTCAAATGTTTCAATCCACGCCTGCCTACGACAGGCGACATGCTTCTTTCAAATAACCAACATCAGACCATGGTTTCAATCCACGCCTGCCTACGACAGGCGACCCGACGGTGTATACGAGTAACGTGACGATCGAGGTTTCAATCCACGCCTGCCTACGACAGGCGACGGAAAGTGGCTCAAGGCTACTTACGAAGAGACAGTTTCAATCCACGCCTGCCTACGACAGGCGACGGTGCGTGCGGTAGATGATGCGGATTTTGGTGCAAGTTTCAATCCACGCCTGCCTACGACAGGCGACGTGGACGAGGCGCTATCTGGTGGGGCACAACCTGGAGTTTCAATCCACGCCTGCCTACGACAGGCGACATCCACCGATGCCAGCATAGTCGGCATCACACTTGTTTCAATCCACGCCTGCCTACGACAGGCGACAGGCCGTATGTGGTTTGCTGAGCGCAACGGTCTGTTTCAATCCACGCCTGCCTACGACAGGCGACCCCCGACGATAAGCCCTTTCGACCGCATGAATTCGTTTCAATCCACGCCTGCCTACGACAGGCGACTTTCTTCCACTTCTTTGTAAGAGTGCTCCACCAGTTTCAATCCACGCCTGCCTACGACAGGCGACGAGTGTTTTGACCGTCTGGATGGCATCGATTGTGGTTTCAATCCACGCCTGCCTACGACAGGCGACACGATAACGAGGTGGTTATCCCTTAGTTACTATAGTTTCAATCCACGCCTGCCTACGACAGGCGACTGGCGACACCTTGCAATTTGTCATTTTCACAACGAGTTTCAATCCACGCCTGCCTACGACAGGCGACTGCAATACCTAGGAAGCTTTGTCCTGACTAGGGATTTCACGCGATTTCCGCGAACCTCGTTTATACGGTCGCATAATACGCAGCAGCATATACCAAAAACACCTCGAATCCCAGCAACGGCAGGCATTTGCGAACCTCCCTGAAAATCGATGTGAGCCTAGTGTTCGCAAATGCCATATCCACTGCTAAATCATCAAAAACCCCTCTGGATCATACCCTTGTTTAGCGCCAACATGTTCAACCTTACCTTTCCAATTACTCCCAATCCGATAGAAGCGCAAGCTGTCCATCTCCGGATCTATAGTCTTTTTCAGCTTAATCTGCAATTCCTTCAGCTGCTGCGAATCAATCAAACATTCAAACACCGAATTTTGCACTCGCTGACCGTAGTCCTCGCATGTTTTGGCAACCTGTCTCAAGCGTCTTTGCCCATCAGCAGAGGTTGTATTCACATCGTAAGTAATTAACACCATCATCCCACATCACTCCTACTTCCAGAAAAATGGCGGGTAATCATCCAGGTCGCCACGCATATACCTGGCCAACAACATCGCTTGCGCGTAAGGAAGAAGTCCAACAGCAATCTTCTCTTCAAAAAATGGATGATAAATCTCGTCCCGCTTCCTCTGCTGCCACTCCGTCAAAACAAGCTTTCTGGCCTCATCGATCAATATAAACGCCCCGGACTCCTTCTCTACAAAGTCATCCTTGGTCACCTGTTTCCGGTTGATAAGCGTCAGCGCCGTTCTATCCGCCATATAGACCCGAAACTCCTCCATCAAGTCCAACGCCAGGCCATTCCGCCCCGGACGATCCCGATGCAAATATCCGGCCTGAGGATCAAGTCCGACCGTCTCCAGTGCATGAGTAACATCATTCGCAAGCAACGTGTACAGAAATGATAGCAGTGCGTTCACCCGGTCCCGAGGAGGACGTTTCACTCGGCCCCTAAACTCGAAGTCCTCTTTATTTGCCAAAATTTGCTCTGGCAACACCGAAAAATAATGCCGCGCCGCCAGTCCTTCGATTCCTCGCAGTTCATCCAGTGACTTTGCCTTCACGACTTCCCTCATTTGCCGATCCAGCCACGTCACAACTGACTGACAATGTTCCGCCTGAATACGTTCTGCGTAGTCACGGAGCGTACGCTTAACGGACACTCTTGCATTGACAAGCTTGGAATAGATGAACCGTTTCGCCAGCAGCAGCGACTGGTCCTCCCTGTCGCACCAGCGGTACTGCGTACGCCGCAGGTGAATATTGCCGGATACCTCACCCGTCACCCGTGCCTTGAACCGGCCCGAGGGCGTCAGAAACACAAGTGAAATTCCGTTGTCCACACATAAGTTCATCGCTTCCGGACTGACGCCGACATAGCCAAAAATAACAATCGACTCCAAATTAATTCGCGGCACCTGCAATTCCTTGACGCCTTCAGCGCTTACAAGCAGTGTTTCGCCTCTCGCCCTCAGATAGGCATTTTCCATCGTGATATACAAGGTGTTCAACAATCGCCTCATTGTCTATGCCCTCCGATCCACTGCTCCACATAAGCGGCAGCCGACTTTGCACCTCTGCTGCTCCACTTCGGCTGGCATAACGATACAAGCGAGCATTGGCGGCAATGCGTCTTGTACACCGCCTTGGGCGTCCGTGACTCCGCATGCATTTTCGTCATTTCAACCGTAATTTTCGCTACGCGCTCCCGCAGTCCAGAGGTAAGTTCAATCTTCTCGCGCTTCCTGACCTCGTGATAAAATATTTCTCCCTCAGAAATGGATACACCCATCATTTCCTCCAGACAAATTGCCTGCGCGCATAGCTGAAGCGCATCGCGGTCATCTCTCTTCGGCTTACCCCGTTTATACTCCACCGGTATGACCGACCAATAGCCTGCACGCCCTTCCAGCACAACCGTTGCCGACGAAGGCTGCTCCTGCCGTCTAAATTCCACCATATCCGCCGTCCCACGAACGCGCAAAGCCTCGGATACAAGCGGCATAGAACGCACCACCCTTTTGTCTCCCCGCGTCTCGTCAAATTGCGGATCGTCCACCATACGATGCACATCGTTGCCTTCTGTCGTCAGCACATTTTCTTTCCACTGTTGCTCCACATGAATAAGCGCCCACTGTCTAGGGCAAAAGGCGAAATGCTGAATGCCCGACAGCATCAGATAATCGTCAGGTTCCAATGCCGTAACCGTCATATGAACCTACAGCTTTTCCAAAATACGAACCCCGTCAGGAGCCGCGTAAATATCAACGACATAATCGTCGAAAGAGCGAGGAATATCCGATCCCGGCTTGCGGTATACCTGGACGAGTTGGAACAGCTTATGCGCCGGCGCGTTGCCCAGCCGGGTCTCATGCTCGAATACGATCAGCTTCTGTGCAGCCATCTTGCCCCTTGCAGCCGAGCGGTCATGGTCGAACATGTTGACAAGCGCACTCCACAGCAGCTCCAGGTCCTCTTCACCAAAATTCGTCTGATTCGCCAACGGCGCGGAAATAAAGCCTTCCATTCTGTACAGTCCGTACGGAACGATGCTCTTGCGTCCCATCGTGCGCTCCTTCTCCGCGTCCTTCTCGTTCGTCACCGCCATCCGCGTAATCGTAACATCCATCGGCGAGATTGGATCGATGCTCCGCGCAAAGCTGAACTGCACTGGTCCGCGCACTTGCCCGCAATTGACTCCGGTCGTCATGACCGCGCCGAAAGCGCGAATATCGTAGTACTTGTCGCACATCCAGCGAGCTAGCGTCTGCTGGTCCTCTCTTTTCTTAGCGGCCATCTTGTCCGGCTTGTTGTCCTTCAATTCCATGTCCGGATGATGGAGGAAGGCTTCTTTGTTCAAATTGTTCAGCACAGCGGCTTCCTTGACATAAATACCGTATGAATCCCGATCACCCTGCGCCAGTTCAATATAGTTGCGCACTTTACGCTTGATGGACACATCTGTTACAAGCCCGCAACCAGTCTCTGGATCAATGCGTGGCAGGTTGCCTGCATCTGGGTCGCCATTCGGATTTCCGTTTTCTACATCGAACAACAGCACAAATTCATACCGTTTTGAAAGCGGTGTTTTTTCCGGCATAATCAAATCCCTCTCTTTCCAAATATATAGTGCTATTCGTGCGTCTCCGTCTGCTCAACCTGCTGCAACGCATCCGCAGGCTCCGATGATGAAGATGTATAGAAGCTTTGCCGCTTATGATAATAGCCGATGGCAAATATGCCCTGCTCCTCCAATGTGAGACGGCGGGGGAAACGGTCCGGCAGCGAACCCATCACATCCTGTATCAAATGGTTGTTGTAGCCGCCCCATTTCTCGTCCTTAGACACATGATGCTGGGCCAGATGAAGCAGCCGTGGAAATACATTAGCCGGGGAAGCCGATGCCGCTCCCCAGAAACGGTCGCGAATCGTTGCGTTAATGCCTGCTCCTAATGCGCTCGCCTGTGTCTTCTCCAAGCAAGCGAACAGCCTTCCCAAATTGTACGCCACGTTCGTAGAATCTTTATTTTCCGCCACTGACAATTCTCCTTCCATCGTCTTGTCTTGGTTGCTCCGGTAAGCTCGAAGCAAATATGCCTTGATCATCGCCGCCCGAATGCTGCCAATTTTGTACAATCCTTTGCGCGGATCGTCCGAATCCACCCTGACGCGATTCATCAGCTGGGCGAACACCGCCTTCGAATACGGCAGTCCTTGCAGGATCGAGCGGAGCATCTGGCCTTCCATATTGGGCGGGATGTTGCTCCAGTCATGACCGACGGCCAGCTCCTTCAACAATTGCCGCACCGTTGGCGTTCGATCCAGACCGACAATGGCAAGATCCTTGTAATGGCGCCACACTCGCTCCCCGATCTCCCCAAGCGTACCTTTGTAGAAGAAACGAATGGACAAACGCGCTGCATTAGGCGATATTCCCAACACGTAAAACGTTGTCTCAAAATGTAAATCCCCGAATGTATCCCGAAACTCCTGGCCGTTCCGCACTCGGGACATCGCACTTTTCACCCGCTCGCGCACGCTGTCGGGATCGGGCGGCTGCCCGTTCTCTCCATCCCCGTCGCCTTGATACTCCTGCATCAGGCTTGCCAGGAAGATCTGCTCATGATCGAGCGACGACTCCGCCCAGAACACAACTGTCATATCGTTCATTCTGACGCGGTGCCTGGGATCGGCAAGCAATTTGTTCAGCACATAACCGTAAGCATCGGCCGCTTTCTTCGAAGTAGGCGCATTAAACGACTTCTCCCTGCCGAAGGAGATAAACGAATCTTTGTTGAACGATACAAGTGCTGCTCCTGATGATTGGGCTCCGACTACATTTTTGATGTTGGGGTGCAACCGCGCAATTTCTCCTACGGATACAGTTTCACCGGATACAAGACATCTCTGCGTCACATCGGAGTGGTCCGTATCGGCCTGTGCCTTCAAATAGCGCTCCCACGCCTTCTGCAGCAAACGGTTGTCTTGCAAGAAGCGGCCTGTTGGCGCATACTTCAGCACGCACAGTCCGCCTGACGAAAGCAATGTGCTTACATCCTCTCTTAGCAACCTTTCGAACTGTCCTGCCAATTCCTCCGTATCCCATTCTATGAAGCGCAACAAAGCCTCCAACTCCGGCGCATCGGCATCCGTATCCGCATAAGCCAGCACCTTGCGCCAGAGCGACTGCAGCTCTTTGCGACACGTTTCCCGCAGCGAAAGCGCCGCCCCGAACAAATAGTCTGCCTTGTCGCAGAGAAAATAGGGGAAGACATTCACAGATCGCTTCACCTGCTCTGGCACATTAAAGGTTCTCTTGATCGGCTTCCCCTTCTCGTTCACATAAGAAATAACGTCAACAACCGTACCGCTCTCATCCAGATGCACTTCGAACGAAACGTCAGCTGCGGAGTAGCCTTCCCTTGGCATGTTATCGCCGTCCTGCCCCAGCAAAATATGATAATAAGAATGAAGCGCCTGTAAAATCATCCGATCACCTCCCGGGGACTCGGAACGCTGATAACTCCATCCACCATTTGAGCCCGGAAGAAATACGGCGTTACCTCCTTGACCTCCCCCTTCTCATCCAATTGGAAGGACTGATCGTATAGCATGTATCCAAGATCAACGGTTCCTTGATGCGGATTGGAAGGTACTGTTGGCGTTCCCTCTATCAGCTCAAAGCTAACGGGAAACTCCCGTGTCCCAAAATACGGTCGATGGAAGCACTGACCCTGCCGCGCTCTTCGCAGAAAAATGTTGTAATGCTTTTCAGGACTTTCTTCACTTCCGCGCCGGTCCGTCATTTCAAAGTGAGCTTCAATGATATACTCCACATTTCTAAGTACCAGGGACGCTCTCTGCTGCCGCTCCTCCGAGGCGTAAATCGCCGCTTTCCGCGCAGAAGCTTTGGTTTCCACCTCATTACGCCGAATATTCTCGAAGCGGATAGGCTGCAGCACATGAATCCGGTCCACGATCCAGCGTATGGCCGGCTTCCAGTGGATGGCCTCCAGTATGCCTCGCGCCGCCGATGGCGTTATTACATCGTAGCTAACCCTCTCCACCTTCATCTCCGGCCTTGTAAAGCAAGCATAATCGCCCCAAACCTTCAACTTGATCCCATACCCCATTGACGCAACTCCTTCCTAAAATAATAAAACCTCATGCTCCACCAAATCCTCAGGCTGAAGCAAGCCCGTCTCTTTGTTGTAATAGGCGCTTTCCGTTAAATAAAGAACGCCACCGCTGCTCGCAAGCAGATCAGCTCTGAGCATGGCAGCCAGCTCGAATTGATAGACCTGCACCGAGTAAGTCTGCAGCTTGCGCATAATACCAGCGGGATGAGCACTGTATCTCAATGCCTCAATGGCTTCCGTCGCTTTGGCATCATAAGGAACGACGATACTTTGCATCTGACCATCAATAAACTGGAATCGATCCGCAATCTCTTCATACGGAATTTGGAGATTCATATTTTTGAGGCTAAGTAGCTCCATGATGCCTTTATCGTCCGTTTTCTGGAGAACGGTGTTGTCATTGAATCCATAGATTCGGTCAAAATAGTTCCGCATGGCTGACAGCGAAAGCGCGTCACCCTCATACCGCAGTACATGCTGCGCTTCCGCCGCCGTCTCCTTCATCCAACCTTTTGTCGGCATGCCGTGCCGCTCCGGGTAAAATACACGCACCTCGCCCAGTACCGCCCCCCCTTCGCGATTGCATCTGCCAGCGGCTTGCGCAATGGAATCCAATCCGGCCATCGCCCGAAACACCTTAGGGAAGTCGACATCGACTCCCGCTTCTATTAATTGCGTGGATACGACGCGACATGGCAGCCCTGCCGCCAACCGTTTCTTTATCTCCTCCAATATGCTCTGGCGATGGGATGCGCACATGCGGCCACTCAAATGATAGATGCCATCTATATGCAGCAACTTTAGATGTTCGAACAGCAGTCTGGCATGCTTGCGCGTATTGACGATACAAAGGACTTGTCCCGCATCCGCAATCCAGTCCACGACAGTTTCGTCAGTGACTGCATCGTCGACTGCACCGTAAACGGAGACTTGAACTCTTTTGAACATATCCATTAATTGCACGGGTGTCGGATCATCCAAAATTTCTTTAGTTTGAACTCCCAGCTTGTCCCATGGGGGCTGTGTTGCCGTACATAGCACCACCGAACACTGGTAATGCTCCACAAGCTCCTGAATCGCATGCAGACATGGCATCACATAGCCTCGCGGAAGACTCTGTGCCTCATCGATCACGATGACGGAGCCGGCAATATTGTGCAGCTTGCGGCACTTGCTTCTTCGGTTCGAGAACAACGATTCAAAAAACTGAACAGATGTCGTGACGACAACAGAAGCATCCCAATTTTCCGAATTCAGCTTGAGCAACCGTGCTTCCTTCGGATCATGATTCTCTTCGTACTCTTCCATATTGAAATTGCTGTGATGCTCAAGTACGGCATCTTCACCAAGCGCCCTCCGAAACACTCTCGCATTCTGTTCTATTATGCTCGTAAAAGGGATGACATAGATGATGCGGCGTAGTTTGCAAACCTTGGCATGCTCCAAGGCGAAAACCATAGACGATAGCGTCTTGCCGCCGCCCGTCGGCACCGATAGCGAGAACAGTCCTCGGGCCGACTGGGCCTGCCGTCGACACACATCTTGGATTTGCCTGCGCTGTCTGTTGATTTGGGTATCTTCGGCCTGCTTGAAAGGACGCAGATAATTGTTCAACCGCTCCAGCAATTGTTCCATCGACGGTTGATTTCGTTCCTGTATCATAAGACGGTCGGCATCACTCGCGAAATCTCTCGTATCGATAGAATCCGCATCGACTAAGCAGGAATACAGCATTCTGCCAAGAAAACTGTATTTCCAAGCTAAAAGGTGCTTATGCTTCAGCAGCAGCTCCGGTTGAAAGACTGGTGGAATCGGTACCTTACCCAACGGAACTTGTATTTCGTCCCATGCGGAAGACCATGACGGAATTTCGGCATCGCTCTTGGACACGCGCTTCTTGAATGAACCCTCTTCGTCCCGAGTACCGTAGTTTTGCAGGCCGCCATGATGACCAGAAATAGACATCGCAGCCAGCGTCGCCAAATATGCGGCCGCACCGCTCGTTCCAATGTGCCTGCTGTACGACTGCTTGTCCAGCATCCATTTCGCTCCCGCAGTAGAATGATCTACCCGCACATTTTTCCCTCTCACCCGTTCCTGGAAAAGCTCTGAATATTTGCCGACATCATGCATGAGGCCGATTATATAGCCCAATTGGCCTAGTCCAAATATATCCGCGTTGCTTTTGCACCTTTCCGCAACCGCTTCCAAATGGATCTTCAATAGCTGATAATCTCCGTTGTCCTTGCTGTGGGCGTAAAATTCCATGGATCTCCTCCTGTCAAAAAAGGGATGCACATAGATATTATTGTTGGAATTTGTAGCAAACTGTAACAGGATTAAATGAACATTTCTACGCCTAAAGTCTCATTCCTTTTAAATTTAATTATTTTTACATAAATGATAGATTATGGTACAAATTGCGGCACCCAAACCATTTCTAGCCCCACCCATTTGTTAGAGCTTCGAATTTACGTCAAACTTGATACTCCTTTATTTACAATAAAAAACGGCATCTCTGCCGTTTCCGTAGTTAACATTATGATGGAACATAGCCGGATCGAACCGCTTACCTCTACATTGCCAGCGATGCGCTCTCCCACAATAGTTTGTTTCACTCCCCATAAATCCGAAACAAACTAAACGACACATAATGAACGAGGCACCTGGAACATCGTTTTATTATAGTGAGAAAGTTATGCAAGCCACATGTTTACCCCGCCAACAGGACTGCTGCTAAAAAGACGAACTGAAGCCCTGTACGAAGAAGTAGCTTAGGTACAGGTCTCCCCCCAATCGTTAAGGATTCCCTGGCCGCACGCACATTGGCTGGGAACATCGCCACCAGCAGCACGGCCAAACCTATGGAAGCCGCCTGAGAGGTGGCAGGGAACAGAATGCCGATGGCTCCGGCAATTTCCAGCAACCCGGTAGCTGTCACGATCCAACCTGGCTTCGGAAAAATCGGCGGAACCATGCGGATTAGGTCAGGACGTTTTGCCCCCCAGTGGGCAGAAGCGGTAAGCAGCAGCATAACAGCTACCGCTCCCTGAAGCGAGGAATGCCACCCTTCGAAATAAGACAAGCCGATTAACCCGAGAATCTTGAACAGCAGAAAAGCTCCGACAAGCACGTAAAAAGGCACCATTTTCATCTCTCCCTTTAGGAATCTGCTTATTAAGGAACGTGACGAGGGTCAGACCCTTGTTCTATTCGCTGTTGTCCCCAGCCTTTTATAGAAGCCTGTCACTGCCAAGAGGTATACCATCAACCATCACGATGGGCGGTCGCCGTAATGGCGATGCCGAAAACTGCCCAAGAGCGGGAAGTCTCACGATACTCCTTGGAGATTTTGCCGCTTTTGATGTGGTGGAAGCCGTAGCGAATCATTCTGAGCTGCAACGGAATAAGTACGGCTAACCAGGCTAGTTTTTATCTTTATGCCGAGCATTTGGTGTCTATATGCCAATTATAAAATACCGACCGTCGGTTTGTAAATGAGCAATTTCTTTTTTGGAGATATTTATCATTGCGCTTTTCTTCTCCTCATAAAATTGAAGTATTTTAGGGAACCATGCTATTTTAGGTTCCTAAGATATGCTCATAGAACGTTTGAATCACAACAAAAAAACGGCATCTCTGCCGTTTTGACGATTAAGTATGGTGGAGACAAGGGGGATCGAACCCCTGACCTCTTGACTGCCAGTCAAGCACTCTCCCAGCTGAGCTATGCCCCCACGATAAAATTAAAGCTGGTATTCATTTTTTGGTAGTACATTTGACCAGCTCGGACTCCCAGCTGAGCTAATGCCCCATTATGTATTCTTCAGCGATATTACCGCCTCAGTGTTCTAAGTATAGCACACGGTCCGTTTACACTGCAAGCGAAAAAACAGGAAAAATTCCCACTCCTTTTGAAAAATCCTTCGGCCATTCCTTCGCCTTTTCATTTAAAGAAGGGAGTCGTTAGTTTGATGACCTGATGGTGTGTCAGCTGTGCTAATCGTGCTTTCTTTTTGGGGAGCAGCCGAGTGGCGAAGAGGAATAGGGGGCAAAGCTGGTGGGTGACCCTTCCGCTCCAGTTGCTCTCTCTGACTCACCCCACCAAGCCGCAAACATTACTCCCCAGACCCCTTACCTGCCTCCCTCTCTCTTCCCACGCCCTACTCTCCCAACTCCCCCTCCATAAACTTCATCAAATAAACCTCCGGCCGCTTCATAAATTCTGCAAAGCTGGCCAGGTCGGCATATTCCTGGTGCTCCTCGTCGTAGCAGCCGATCATGCCTTTTTTCTGTGGATTCCATACCAAAACCAGACCGGAGTAGTTGTCGACGCAGGCGGAGATGCGCAGCAGCTTTTTGCGGCCGATTTTCATTTCGACTGTATCTGTCAGGGACAAAAAATCGATGTGCTTTATCTCGAAATCATTGTCTGCAAGCTTCACGTGCAAGTTGTCTCCGGTGAGGAAGGCGATTAGCTCGGCGGACAGCTTGTGCTTTTGCAGTTCGTATTTTCTGTTCTCCAGATCATGCAGCTCGGCGGGCTCCAACGATTTTAAATAGGCGGCCAGTTCCTCCTGCTTGTTGCTGACGGCAATCGTATAGGGGCGCTCGCCGCCTTTTTCCGCGAAGGTGACGTCTGCGCCGCGCTCGACCAAGTATTTGACCATGCCGACGTTGCCCATGCGGGTTGCGACGGTCAGCGGTGTTGCCTTGTACGGATAGACCATGTCTGGCTGATTGTAGTTGATGTCTACGCCATGCTCCAGCAAGTAATCGATTGTTTTGCGGTCGTTGTCCGCTGCGGCCTTGCGCAGCACCTCTCCCGCGTGCTGTCTGATGTCCAGACCGAGCTCGTGGATCAGCGGGATATTGCTTTTTTGGCCGTAGTAGGCTTGCTCATATGCGCCGGACTTGACCCGGTTCAGCATATCCATGCGGGCGCCTTGCTCTGCGATATAGCGAACGATGTTTTCTTTGCAATAGCGGACAGCCAGCAAAAAAGCAGGCTTCTCTTTCGCATTGAGGTTGGCGCCGTGTTCGACGAGAAGCTTGACTACTTCCAGCTTCTCCGCCATTAACGCCAACTCCATCGGGCTGACTGTCGTGTATTGGCTCAAGACGATTTCTTTTTCCAGATCCCAGCCGGCTGCCAAAGCTGCCTGCAAAGCGTCGACATTTCCTTCGTAAATGTGCGCTGCGATTTCTGGCAACACCTCAAAATTCCCTAAGTCCTTGATCTTGGGCATGTGTGGCCCTCCCTTTTCTCTTTTCCCTAAAAAAAGGGGGTCTCCTGCCGAATACTCGGCTGATGAGACACCCCCTGGAGCTAATGCTTCTATAGATCAGATCTAGCGTACGGTTACGACGATTGGCGTTTTCTTGCCGCCGTAGCTGACGTAAATGGTAGCTTTGCCGGAGCCAGTCGCCTTGATGATCCCGTCCTTCACGTCTGCTACGAGCAGGCGAGAGGTGGTCCACAGGGCTGGCTTCGTGACGTTCGCTTCGGTGCCGTCCATGTAAGTAGCGATCGCGCTGACTTGCTTCGACTCGCCTTTGCTCATGACGACTTGAACGACGTCAGTTTTCAAATATTTCAGCGTGTCCACATCGACCGGGACGCTCACGCTCTTGTCGCTGTATTTGGCGCTGATTGTCGCTTTGCCGAAAGCCAGACCTTTGACCAAGCCTTTGGATACGTCGGCAATTTTATAGTTGCTGACCTTCCAGTCTGCCATGTTCGTGACGTCCATCGTGCGGCCGTCTGACATGGTTGCGGTCAGGGTGATTTGTACCCCGCCACCGTTTGATTTCAGGCTGACAAAGCGCTTGTCCGCCTCCAGCTTGGTCACAATGCCTACTTCTACCGGAAGCGATACAGACTTGCTTCCGTATTTGAAAGTGATTGTCGCGCGACCGTTGGCAAGCCCACGCACTTTGCCGTTTTCCACATCCGCTACCTTCAGGTTGGTCGAGGCCCAATCTGCGGTTTTGGATACGTCGATAGTAGCGCCGGAAGCGTCTGTCGCTTTCAATTCGATTGAGGCCGTGTCATTGACGTTGATGATCAAGATTCGCGGATTGATAGTCAAGGTCTGTGCCTGGTCTACCTCGACCGTCACGGTCACGCTCTTGCCTTCAAAAGAACCTGTAATCGTCGCTTTCCCGGAGCCGATTGCTGTAATTTTGCCTGCGTTCACTTCGGCTACTGCCGCAGAAGTGGACGTCCAAGTCGCTTGCTCATTGATGTTGTTTTTGACTGTTCCATCCGCATAAGTGGCGGTCAGCTTGACTTCCTGGCTGTCGCCTTTGCTTAAGACCACTGACTTTTTGTCTACCGTCAAAGATTGCAGGACACCGACCGATACCGGAATGGTGATCGAGCGTGTGCCAAACGTCGCTGTGATCGTTGCGGCACCCGTCGCTACACCTGTGACCAGACCTTGGCGCACGGTTGCAACTGCTGGCGCGCTGGATGTCCAGGTGACTTTTTGTGTCACATCTTCACTGCTTGCGTTCGGGAAGGCAGCCGTTACTGTGATCTGCTTGACGTCGCCTACCTGAATTGCCACTTTGGAAGGATTCGCCGTCAAGCTTTGCGGTACATCCACGTCCACCACGAAGTTCGCTGTCTTGCCGCCGTATTTCGCCGTCAATGTCGCGGAGCCCGCTTTGTAAGCCGTAATGGTTTTCCCGCTGGCAAACACGATGTCCGGTTGATCCGAGGACCATTCCAGCTTGTCCGTAATATACTCACTTTGTCCATCTGCAAAATAAGCTTTTACCACTACGTTGTTGCCATTTGGTGCCGTTCCTACTTCCACGCTTTTGCCGCTTTGCATCGTCAGGTAGGACGGAATGATATCCAGCGAGCGCGGCACTTCTACATCAACGAGAATTTGCACCGTTTTGTTGCTGTATTTCGCCGTAATGACGGCTTCGCCTGAAGCTACAGCATGAATTTTCCCGTTGCTGTAGTAAGCGACGTTTTCCTTGTCCGAGGACCATTCTGCCTTGTCCTTCACGTCGACAGGAGTGGTGGAGTTGGCATAGGTAGCTTCCAGCTTGACCGTCTGCTCTGCGCCAACTTTCAAAAAGACGTTTTGTGGCGAAACGACCAGTCGTTGCGTATTGTCCACATCCACCTTGATCGTAGCTGTTTTTGTCCCGTATGTGGCGGTAATGGTGGCAGTACCCGCGCTGTAGGCGGTAATTTTTCCTTTGATGGCGTCTGCTACTGCAGCGTTGTCAGAAGACCATTCTGCTTTTGCAGCGACATCCTTATCTTCGGAGCCATCCGGATAAATCGCGGTCAGCACGATGTTTTGCGATTCTCCCAAAAGCAGCGACAGTTGGGTTTTGTCCGGGTCGAGTCGATGCGCAATCTCGACGCTTACCTGCATGCTTGTAGACTGACTGCCGAACTTGGCAGTAATCGTTGCCGTACCGGAGCTAAGCCCTCTGATCTTGCCGTTGATCACGGTGGCGACGGCCGGCTTGTCGATCGACCAGTCTGCTTTTTCTGTTACTTTTTCCGGTTCGCCTTCGCTGTAATACGCAGTCAATTCAACCGTTTTCTCTTCCCCGATGCGAGTGTTGACCGACTGCTGATTCAACGACAGCGCCTTGACTTTTTTCGTGACGGTTACATTGACGATGGCTGTCTGGCCCATATATTCCGCAGTAACTACGGCGTTTCCAACAGCCTTGGCCGTAATTTGTCCTGAGTAGACGTTAATCACTTTGCCCTGGTCAGGGCTTTGCCAATTCGTCTTTACCGTAACATCTTCTGTTTTTCCGCTCTCGTAAAGGGCTGTGGCTCCTACGGATACCGTGTCACCCAACTCTACCGTTACCTCGTTTTTGGTCAGCACCAGGCGGTTGATTACTTCCGCAGCCAATCCGACCCCTGCGCTCCCGGTTCCCACAAAAAGCAGGGCGGCCAGAAACAAGAGCATTGTTTTTTTCCAGAACATTGCCAGCCTCCTCGCAAGTATGACATTTGCTGTTTTTCGAAACCATTCCACCATTACTATATCGGCATTTGCGAGAAATAATTTACCAGTGATTTATGTCGGCCATGTGTCGAAGGGTGTAACTAGACAGCTGTTTCCACGTCTAATGAAAGAGAAAGAACTAGCATTTGTGCGAAAAAGAGAGATACAAGGGAGCAGCAAAAAAATGAAGAATCTAGCAAAACGACTGCAAATATTTTTTCCGCGAAGAGTTTTGGTCGCGTTGGCTATCCTTTTTCTGATCGGCGGAGTGTGGGTCGGCTATCATTGGTGGCGGATTGAACAAGCAGCCGCACAGGCGATTCCTCGCCATGCCGATATCGGAATTGTCCTCGGCGCTGCTGTGTGGGGGGAAGGCCCCAGTCCCGGACTGCGCGAACGACTGGAGGAAGCCGTCCGGCTGTACGAAGATGGGTACGTTTCCACTTTGCTGGTCACTGGCGGGCTTGGTGAAGGCAAGACGCGAACAGAAGCAGAGGTCAGTCGCGAGTATTTGATCGCCCACGGCGTTCCGTCCGGGCAGATTCTCATGGAAGACGAATCTACCAGTACATACGAAAACCTGCTGAATAGCCAGCAGGTTTTGGAAAAGCACTCTATTCGACATGTGTTGATCATTAGCCACGACTACCATTTGGCGCGGGCGATGACGATGGCTGAATCGCTGGGAATCAACGCCTCTCCCGTCGCCGTCCATTCGCACGTCCTGTTTGGACCGTACCATCGCGGCAGAGAAGTGCTGGCTCTCTCCTATTGGGAGGTTTCCAGCCTGTTCTCATTAGTTGCCCGCTCGGTGGTTCTGGCGGCGGATTTCGTAGACGTCCACAAAATGGCGAATCCGCTCCATGATCCGGGCCGCTTTCGTCTGTTCAATCCGGTTGCCGTTGGAGATAGACAGATGCTCCTGTAGTTCCTCCAGCGAGTAATTCGATGTAAACAAAGTCGGCAGGTGATTGTTCGCCCGCTGGTTCAGGATGACTCCCAAAATCTCGTCGCGCACCCATGGCGTCAAGTTTTCCGCGCCAATATCGTCCAAGATGAGCACGGGCACTTCTTTGAGCAACTCGAGCTTTCCGGCATACGATTGATCCGAGATCGAGTCTTTCATTTCGCGGATAAAGTCGGGAACGTAAACGAGCAGGGAAGCCACGTTCTTCTCGGAAAGCTCGCGGCCGATCGCGCCCATGATGTAGCTTTTTCCTACGCCGAACGGGCCGTGAAAATACAGACCTTTTACCCGCTCGCCCGTGCCGATCTTTTCACAAAACTGCACGGCCGCTTCCACCGAGGCCAAATTGTCTGTGTCGATGACCATTCCTTCAAAGCTCGCGTTCAATGTCTCTTCTGACACGTAGTAGCTGCGCATGAGGCGGCGGCGGCGCACTTCTTCCTCATGGGCAAGCTGCTTGGAACAGGGAGTGATGGAGCTGACGATGTTCTGGTGGGCCACTTCCAGCTGCGTGCTGTGGCCCTTGACCAGATTCGGGCACTCTTTCAGCCCTGGACAACGCTCGCACCAATACTGTTCTTTGACCGCTGTATATATACTGGAGAGCGAGCGCAGGTAATCGTCTCGGGTCAATGCCGGGTGCTCCGCTTGAAATGCTTTCAGATAGGCGGACGAACGAAACATTTTATCCAATTGCTGATCGGGTGTCAGCAGCTGACGCGGTGTTCGCCTGGCAAGCTCCTGCATGAACTCACTGATAGATTCCATTTTCCCTCACGCTCCTTACTTCCGTTTTCGCAGTGTTTCCAGTCTCTTCTGCAAGTCCGGAAAATCTTGAATCGACTGTCCTTTGGCAACGTCTGGCGCTGCCTTTTCCTGCGACATTTGCCACTCCACCGAAGCCGGCAGCTTGTCTTGCAAAATCGCCCTGCCGTTGCGTCTGACTGGCGTCGTTTCCTTTTTCGCTGTCTTGGCTTTCTCGGCCGATTGCGCCCGTTGCTCGGAGCGCTCCACGATTTGCTTCACCGCTTCATCGACCGTGGCGATCCGCTTGGCCTTCCAGCTGTCGCGAATCGTCTCCATGTACGCTTTTGGCAGCTCCATTTGCATGCTGGCGAGCGTGTGCAAAAGCAGTGCGTTCACTACTTCAGCGGACATGCCGTCTGCAAAAACGAGCGTCTCCGCCCGTTCCAAGTACACTTTGCTCACGCGGCCGCCCACGACCTTTTCGAGCAGCGCAAGCGGGGAAAGCAAGCGGCATGCACGCACAAACGCTTCGCTGCCCGGCTCGGGCAACTTGCCTGGCCCCCAGTCGTCATCCAGCGATGCAGGCGCCGAATCGCTGCGGTACAGCTTGTCTTCCGTGTAGCGCTGCATGAGCCGTTTGCGCAGCACATCCCCGTCCAAACTCCGATCCGTATTGTACAACGTCCAGTCCCGCAGTTCCTGCCCCATTCCCCAACTGTCCAACTGATAAAAATGGCAGAGGGAAAACAACAGCTCCATGCTTTTGCCATCCAGAACCTTGGCAGGATCGGCATTGTCCGGCAAATAAAGCCGCAGCGACGACACGCTCAGCGAGTGGTTCACCTGGGCCTCGAAGCCGGATTTCATCGCAGCCTGCGGGAAGCTCGTCTCCATCTCGCTCAAAAAGCGCTCGCGCTCCGAACCTTTTTTCACTTCCAGCTCCGACGGTTTCAACGATTGGAACACTTCATGAAAATCTTTCGTTATGTTTTCGACCTGCGAATATTCTTCCGCCAACTGGCTGCCCAGCCCATCCGCATACTGCTGGCGCAGCTGGGAGAAGCGGACGTTTTCGATCTTGTTGAGCAGCATTAGCGAGAGGACGTAATCGGCAAAAAACTCTCCGGGTGCAAGCGGAGGTTTGATCAAGTATTCGTAGTAATAATCGCGCTGCTGGTTTTCGCGGCGGCGCACTTCTACAAGTCCGATGGCCTCCAGACGTTCACGCGCATCCAGCAAACGATCCAGGGACAAGGAAGACGCAAGCATGAGACTGCGGTGGGTTCCCTCCGCAGAGGCCCCGCTCGCTTCCTGCATGCTATGGACAAGCATTTGGTAGAGGGCGTACGATTCGACGCCAATGATCGGCAAGTACAACTGCGTGACAAACCCCATTTCCGAAAAACTGAGAGGTCTTGCCAGCCGCACCAAATAACGATCCTTGGGCAACAATTCGTTCCAGACTAAACGGCGCATCCGATCTTTCCTTCCTGACAAAATTCGATTCTTTTATTATAGCATGGCAAACGAATGTGCGTAGAAAAATAACTGGAAAGCAAAGAAGCCCTGGCGTTTTTTCGCAAGAGCGTGAGGAGAAATCTATAGGAGCGGACGCGTCCGCCTTTCTCTATGATTCTTTTGGGGATGATGGCTGGCTGCCCCTCGCCTGCGTCAGAAGCTCCTCCAGCTCTTTCATGAATACATTGATATCTTTGAATTGGCGGTAAACGGACGCGAAACGGACGTAAGCGACTTCATCTACGTGGTACAAACGTTCCATGACCTTTTCCCCGACGTCGTTGCTCGGGATCTCGGCCTGGCCGCAACTGCGCAATTCTTTTTCGATGTCGTTTACCACATTTTCCAGGACTTCCAAAGGAACGGGCCGCTTCTCGCAGGCGCGCACCAATCCGCGCAGCACCTTTTCACGGCTGAACTCTTCGCGGGTGCCATCCTTTTTCACAATCAACAGCGGGGTCTCCTCGACCATTTCAAATGTAGTAAAGCGACGCTCGCACGATTCGCACTCACGGCGGCGACGGATCGATTTATTATGATTAAACGGACGCGAATCCAGGACTTTAGTCCCGTTGTATTCACAAAATGGACAACGCATATCAGAATCAACTCCAATATTGACAATACATGTCTACAGTGTCCCTCATATTCCAGTCAGAAGTCAAGTCAATCCTTGTACCTATTTATATGATAAGTCGTTTGGAGTACAATATGGGTACTGTTGGAGGGATTGCAATGCGTTTAGTTTCTTTAAGACAAGTCCAGCCGGGAATGAAGCTCGGCCGTACCGTTTTCACGGAAGATGGCAAAGTGCTGCTTGGCGTCGGTATGCAATTGACAGAGCGCTTGATTTCTGGGCTCCAGCGATCTGGTGTGGACTCTGTGTACATCGATGATCCGCGTACAGAAGACATCGTGGTGGAGGAAGTCATTCGCCCCCAGACTAGACAAATCGCGGTCGAAGTCATCGAAAAGACGATCAAGCAGATCACCAACTCAAACAAGCTCGCCCGTAAAATCTCCTTGAAAGAGATGGGGTTGCATTTTCAACGGGCTTTTAGCTCCATTCTGGACGACCTGATGCAAAACAAGCAAATGGTCGGCCACCTGACGACAATCTCTTCTCACTCTCCGTCCTTGTATCATCACTCGGTCAACGTGGCCGTGCTCGCGACAGCCGTCGGCATGTCGATCGGCTACAACCGGACACAACTGATGAACCTGGGCGTTGGGGCCATGCTGCATGATATCGGCAAAGTCAGCTTGCCTGAAGAGTTGTTGCAGAAAAAAGAGCGCTGGAACGCGGAAGAACAAGAGATTGCCAAGCAGCATACCACGCTCGGATTTAATCTGCTCCGCAAGCAGCATGACATTTCTTTGATGTCCGCACACGTCTGCTTGCAGCACCACGAACGGCTGAACGGAAGCGGATATCCTCAAGGACTGGTCGGAAAGCAGATTCACGAATTTGCCCAAATCGTGGGCATCTGCGATATTTACGATTCATTGACTTCGCCTCGTCCTTGGCGTAAACGATACATGCCGCAAGATGCCGTCGAATACTTGCTCGGCTCGGGCGGTCACCTGTTCGAGCACCATCTCGTGAACGCCTTTATCAAGCATATCGCCATCTTCCCGATCGGAAGCAGCGTCGTTCTCAATACAGGCGAGACAGGGGTAGTCAGCCGTGTTGACCCGGACTATTCGCATCGGCCAACGGTGCGTATCCTGAGAGACGGCCGCGGCAACGATGTCATCGCTCCTTACGATCTCAACCTCAAGGAGAACATCAGGCTGTTTATCATCGGGTTCGAAGATGACCAGTTGTTTAACATCAGTGGATTGTCTGAATCCGAATCCTCGTGACTTGCTATCCGGCTTCGTCCACTTGCGGCGAAGCTTTTTCTTTTCCCTTCTCATGTCATGAAAAAACCCTCTGCCCGTTCAATCGGGACAGAGGGTTCTCCATAGCAGCAACTTAGTTTACACCAGCTGTAGCCGCTTCTTTCACAGTTGTTTGGTTGTGCATCTCAGATACGTGGCGAACCAGGTCAACAACGCGGCAGGAATAGCCCCACTCGTTGTCGTACCAAGCGATCACTTTTACTTGGTTAGTTCCCATTACCATCGTGGACAAACCGTCTACGATCGAGGAGTTGTCGTTTCCGTTGAAGTCGCTGGATACGAGCGGCTCGTCGCAAAATTCCAGGTAGCCTTTCATATGGCCTTCGCTCGCTTCGCGCAGCACGCGGTTCACTTCTTCGACCGTTACAGGCTTTTTCGTGTTGATCACCAGGTCCACAACCGACACGTTAGGAGTTGGGACACGCAGCGCGAAGCCGTTCAGCTTGCCGTTCAGCTCAGGCAACACTTTGCCTACCGCGCGGGCAGCACCTGTAGTGGTCGGGATGATGGACTCGCCAGCAGCGCGGGCACGGCGCAGGTCTTTGTGTGGGTTGTCGATGTTTACCTGATCGTTCGTAATCGAGTGAATGGTTGTCATCAAGCCTTGCTCGATGCCGAATGCATCATTCAGCACTTTTGCCACAGGAGCGAGGCAGTTGGTTGTGCAGGAAGCGTTGGACACGATATGGTGATTCGCATGGTCGTAGATGGAATCGTTTACACCCATTACAATCGTTGCGTCTTCTTCCTTGGCAGGAGCGGTAATGACTACTTTTTTCGCTCCGCTTTGCAGGTGCTTGCCAGCGCCTTCGCGGTCTTTGAATTTGCCTGTCGCTTCTACGACGATTTCCACGCCCAGTTCGCCCCAAGGCAGTTTCAGCGGGTCGCGGTCAGACAGGACAACTGTCGCTTTGCCATCTACGATGATTTTGTTGTCTTGTACTTCTACTTTATTTTGCAGGCGTCCGTGAATGGTATCGTATTTGAGCAAATGTGCAAGCGTCTCCGCTGGGTAGCTAGCGTTGATCGCTACGATTTCAATGTTGGGGTCCTGAATAGCGCGGCGGAATACCATGCGCCCGATACGGCCGAAACCATTAATACCAATTTTGATTGTCATAAATAGAAACCCCTTTCGCGATTAAGTTACGCTCATCTGTTACTTTCATTATAATAAGTATAACACAATTATCAATGTGTTTTACTGAAAAATAAATATTTGGACGATTTTCCCCTCCTATTTTTTGTCCGTTTTGTTTCTTAGCCTGCCCTAAACACGAACAAAAGCCGCCCTCATACACGAGAAGCGGCTTTTACCTCAATTGGAAGTCATATATGCGCTTGTAACGGTCATGATAATAGAGGACTCGCTGCACGTACTGGCGCGTCTCTCCGAACGGAATGTCTTCAATCGTCTCGCGGTGCCCGCTCCACTGCTCGGTCGTCAGCCAGCCGTTTACTTTTCCCGGGCCGGCGTTGTAGGCGGCGACGACCTTGATCAGATCGCCCTCATACCGATTGAGCAAAAAGTTCAAATACCATGTTCCGATCTCGATGTTCATGACCGGATCGTACAAGTATTGCTCGTCTTTCGGTTGAAATTTGGCCTGAGTGACGATCCATTCAGCGGTGTCGGGCATGATTTGCATCAAGCCAACTGCGCCCTTTTTCGAGACGCGATCCGTCTTGAAGCCACTCTCCGAACGGATGACGGCCAACACGAGATAAGGGTCCACATTGTATTTGATCGCTGCTGTCAAAATTTCCTGCTGATACTTGATCGGGTACATCCACTTCCAAACCATAGGCGTGCCTTGCAGCAAAAAAACGCTCATCAAGACGAGCAGGATGAATGCTGCGCGTTTGCCTGATTTCATGATCGCAGCTCCGCCCGAATCTCGGCGAGAAGGGCTTCCACTTGTCGCTCTGTCTCTTCGCGTGAAAAGGAGTTGTCGATCAAAAAGTCGGCTTCCAGCTTCTTCTGGTCAATCGGAAATTGCGCTCGCAACCGTTTTTGCGCCTGTTCTTCTTCCAACTCGTCCCGTTCCATCATGCGGGCGAGCTGCATATCGCCTGGCGCGTAGACCACGACGATTTTCTCGACCATGTGTTGCAGCTTGCTCTCGAACAACAGCGGGATGTCCATAAACACGATGTCAGCCCCGTTGGCCTCTGCTGCTTCCGCTTCCTCCCGCATGACTCTCCGTACCTCAGGATGGACGATGGCATTCAGCTTTTGTCGCTCGGATTCGTCTGAGAACACGATTTCTCCCAGTCCTTTTCGATCAATCTGACCGTCTTCCAGCAAAATGTCTCTTCCAAAATGACGCACAATCGCTTCATAGGCTGGTTTCCCCGGCTCTACGACTTCTCTGGCAATCTGATCCGCATCGATCACGGGAATCCCGCGTTCTCTGAGCATCCCTGTGACTGTGCTTTTGCCAGTGGCGATCCCGCCTGTCAATCCTAAAATCATATCCATCCTCCTCCCTCGGCAAAAATGTTACTTCTTCTGGCACACCGGACAAATATGGGTTCCTCTGCCACCCACGACAAAGCGGACGATCTCGGCTCCGCAGCGGACGCAAGCCTCGTTTTTCCGTCCATACACCGTAAGCGATTGCTGGAACATGCCCATCTCGCCCTGGCCGTTCACGTAGGACTTGATGGAGCTGCCTCCTTGCTCGACAGCCTCGGACAAAGTAGCGACGATGCTCTCGTGCAGTCGTTCGACCTCTTCGCGGGTCAATTCTCCTGCCGGCTTCTCCGGGTGGATTCCTGCCTTAAACAGCGACTCGTCCACATAAATATTCCCCAGCCCGACAATACATTCCTGGTTCAGAAGGAGCGGTTTGATTTTTGTTGACCGCCCTGCCAAAAGCTTGGCGAGAACATCGGGAGTAAAGCTCTCTTCAAGCGGCTCTACTCCCAGTTTTGCCAACGGTCCGGTCGCTGTTTCCATTCCTTTTGGAAAAAGATCCATCGTCCCGAACTGGCGCACGTCCCGATAACGCAGCTCCGACTGATCTGTAAAATGGAACACGACATGCGTGTGCTTTTCCATCGGCTCTTCCGACTGGTACAATCCGTACCTTCCTTCCATCCGCAGATGGGAGATCAGCACATCCTGATCCATGAAAAATTGAATGAACTTGGCCCGGCGCGAGATGTCCTGAATCGTTTGTCCCGCCAATTGGGCCTTGAATTGTTCGATATCATCCGGCTGGCGAATGATTCGGGGCAGATGGACACTGACCCGCTCAATCGTTTTTCCCAGCACCAAACTGCGCAGTGTGCGCACAACGGTTTCTACCTCTGGCAACTCCGGCATGGTGCCTCCTCCTCTCGCTGTCTCTTTGCTTACTCTATTGTTTACGGCGACACGCCTGCTTACTTCGCTTCGTACCAGCTGCGTCCGTCACTCACGTCCACTTTGAGCGGAACATCGAGCGCAAGCGCCCCTTCCATGACTTCCGGCACGAGCTTGCGCATGATCTCAAGCTCGTCTTTTGGCACTTCAAACACAAGCTCATCGTGCACCTGCAAAAGCATGCGGCTGGACAGCCCTTTTTCCACCAGACTCTCTTGCATGCGAATCATCGCCAGCTTGATGACATCCGCCGCTGTCCCTTGAATCGGCGTGTTCATCGCTGTGCGCTCTGCAAAGGAACGCAGATTGAAGTTGCTGCTGCGAATGTCCGGCAAATAACGGCGGCGGTGCAGCAGAGTGGTCACATAGCCATCCTGCTTGGCCTGCTGAACGATCTCTTCCATCCAATGTTTCACGCCGGAGAAAACGGCGAAGTAACGCTCGATAAAATCGGCCGCTTCCTTGCGGGTGATGTTCAAGTTTTGCGACAATCCGTAGTCGCTGATCCCGTAAACGATGCCGAAGTTGACCGCTTTGGCCTGACGGCGCATCAGCGAAGTCACTTCGTCTTCGCTCACTCCGAACACGTCCATCGCTGTCCGCGTATGAATGTCCATCCCTTTTTGGAACGCGTCGATCAGATTGGCGTCGCCGGAAATATGGGCGAGAATCCGCAGCTCGATCTGCGAGTAGTCCGCCGCCAGCATGTACCAGTCCTCCTCGGACGGGATGAACGCTTCGCGGATTTTGCGGCCTTCCTCCATGCGGATCGGGATGTTTTGCAGGTTCGGCTCCGTACTCGACAAACGTCCTGTGGCGGTAGTGGCCTGATTGTACAACGTGTGCACCTTGCTCGTCTTCGTATGAATTTCTTTAATCAAGCCTTCAATGTACGTAGAGCGAAGCTTCCCGAGCTGGCGGAAGTTTAGGATCGCGTCGATAATCGGGTGATACGGTGCCAGCTTCTCCAACACGTCTGCGCTGGTCGACGGACCTGTTTTCGTTTTTTTGATCACAGGCAAAGACAGCTTGTCGAACAAAATTTCACCCAATTGCTTCGGCGAGTTGATGTTGAACGAACCGCCAGCCAGGTCGTAAATCTGGGTGGTCAAATCAGCCAGCTTTCTGTCCAGCTCTTCCCCCATCTGTGCCAGGCGCTCGCTGTTGACCTTGATGCCCTGCTTCTCCATTTGCGCCAACACCATGCTGAGCGGCGCTTCCAGATCGCGGAGCAGCTCCACCATTTCATTTTCCACCAGCTGCTCGCGCAGGACGGGCACGCTTTGCCAAATCGCGGCGGCTTTGTGCGCTACATGCTCACTGAGCACATCCATTTCCGGAACAAGCCGTTTGGCTCCTTTTCCATATACCTCTTCTTCGGACAGTACGCGTACGTGGGCATATTGCGAAGCGATGCTGTCAAGTGTAGGGTTGCTCTCCGCAGCGTTGAGCAAATAAGACGCGAGGTACACGTCAAAGCCGATCCCTTTTGCCTCCAGCTCATGCCAGGCCAGGCCGACCGTGTCGCGCTTGCCGTCAAACGCCCACTTTTCCTGCGCCGGGTCAGCCAGCCACGTACAGAATGCCTTCCATTCGCGTGCCACGTCCCACGGTACGAACAGGACGTTCTCTTCTGACGCCAGACCGAAGCCAAGAATCGGCGCATGGTGGTAGTTCTCCCCATCCATTTCGATGTACAGCGCCATTGGCGAGGTCAGCTTGTCTGCGTGCTTGTCGGCATTTTCTTCCGTGACCACTTCGAAGTGGAACGGCTTCGCCTCTGCTTGCTCGCTGCCTTCTCCGGGCTGTGCCACTTTGATTTTGGAGAGCAGCGACTTAAATTCCATCTTTTTAAAGAAATCGCTGACGAGCGCTCCGTCATAGCCGTCGTACGCTGTCTCTTCGACTTGCAATTCGACCGGAGCTTCGCGCAAAATCGTCGCCAACGCCTTGCTCATGTTGGCCTTGTCCACGTTCTCGCGCAAGTTTTCTTGCAGCTTTTTGCCGGAGATGCGATCGATGTTTTCCAGCACCTTCTCGACAGAGCCGTATTCGTGCAACAGCTTCAGGGCTGTTTTCTCGCCGACTCCGGGAACGCCCGGAATGTTGTCGGACGAATCGCCCATCAAGCCTTTCAGATCAATGATTTGCAGCGGCGCAAGGCCGTATTTTTCCTGAATTTCCTGCGGGGTGTACAGCTCGATTTCACTGACGCCTTTGCGAGTCAGCGCGACCGATATGTGATCGGACACGAGCTGGAGCATGTCTTTGTCCCCGGTAATGACGGTCGTTTTCCAAGACTGCTCGTCCGCGTGCTTGGTCAGCGTACCGATAATGTCGTCGGCCTCGTAGCCCTCCAGCTCAAATCGCTTGATGGAAAAGGCGTCCAGAAGCTCGCGAATCAGCGGAAACTGCTCGGACAGCTCAGGTGGTGTCTTGCTGCGTCCACCCTTGTACTCTGCGTATTCGCTGTGGCGAAACACAACTTTTCCGGCGTCAAAAGCAACCATGATATGCGTTGGCTTCATTTCTTCCAGCACTTTCAGCAGCATGGTGGTAAAACCGAGCACTGCGTTCGTATGCAGTCCAGCTGACGTGGACAACAAAGGGAGCGCGTAAAACGCCCGGTTAGCAACACTGTTTCCATCAATCAACACAAAATGACTCAAGGAATCCGACCCCTCTCGTGGCGAAACTACTATCTTTTATCGTAACATAGGGCGATTGCATAAGCCAAGCCGCAGATGTCGCGGGTAAACACGGGCATGGTTGAACAGACTATGAAAAAAATGACAAGGAAGGCGATTGCATGCAACTGCTCAAAAAAATCCCGTTGATTGTAGCGCTTCTGCTCTCGTGTTTTGCCTTTTCCACGGCGACAACGGCAAATGATACGCCTTCGCCCGAACAGCCAAAGCACCTGATTGCTTTTGTCATCGATGATTTTGGCAACAACATGGCGGGAACAGAAGAAATGCTGAACATGCCCGTACCGCTGACGGTTGCGGTCATGCCGTTTATGCCCAGTACGAAGCAGGACGCGGAGCTTGCCCACCAAAAAGGGCACGACGTATTCGTCCATATGCCGATGGAGCCGGTAAAAGGCAAACGCTCCTGGCTCGGCCCCGGGGCGCTCACCACGGATTTGTCCGATGAAGAAATCCGCAAGCGCGTGGAAAAGGCGATTGATGACGTGCCGCACGCGATCGGGATGAACAACCATATGGGCTCAAAAGTGACGGCGGACGAGCGAATCATGCGCATCGTGATGAGCGTCATCAAAGAGCGCGGTCTGGTTTACCTGGACAGCAAAACAACCGACAAGAGCGTCGCAGGCAAGGTCGCGGCTGAAATGGGGGTTCCCCATGCAGAAAACCGGATTTTTCTCGACGACCAGTACACCGTGCCGCACATCACCAAACAAATGGAGAAAATATGCAAGCTGATCGATAACCACCCGGTTTGCATCGCGATCGGGCATGTCGGCCCTCCTGGCAAGAAAACAGCCTCCGTTCTGCGCCAGTACATCCCGCGGATTCAGAAGGAGGCCGAATTTGTAACTATCTCGAAGCTTATTCAACAATCCGGCCATTGATTTGCTCAATCAATGGCTCTTGCCACCAGCTTTCTTCTGTGGACGCCTCCATTTTCAAATTTCCCGTCAAGGTCACGTACTCGCTCACGGCATCGCTGATCGCCTGGGCGATTTTTTCTTGTGACTGGGGATGGGTAAGCATATGTCGGTCAGACGCGTTGCTGATAAACCCCATTTCCACAATGACGGACGGACAGTATTGGTGGCGAAGTACGTAGTACGTTTTGCCTTTGACTGGTTTGTCATTGGTGTTCGCCAGACGGTTGAGGGAGCTTTGCAAAAGATCCGCCAGCATGTAGCTCTGCTCGTTGCTCTGGTAGAGCACGACAGGGCCGCGGCGGCGCGCATCTTTTGACCAGTTGACGTGCAGGCTCAGCATCATTTGCGGCACCATTTCTTTCGCCAAGTTTTTGCGCTGGGCCAGGTCGCGAATGTGCCGGGAGCGATTCCCCAGCCAGCGGTTGTCGTCGCTCAGCGCGATATCCTCGTACCGATTGAGCGCGACGCTGTACCCCGCTTTGGTCAGTTGCTCGTACAAGCGCTTGGCGATTTGCAGATTGATGTCCTTTTCGTAAAGGTCGCCATACGACGTGCCGGAATCAATCCCTCCGTGACCGACGTCAATCAAAATGTGGATGGGAGTCAGCGGGATCGCTTCTGTCCGGGCCGGAAAACTGACGACGACGAACAGGAACAGCAGGACAGCAACACGGAAAAAGAAAGGTAGATATCTCATGCTTGTAGGATTGCCTGATTGAAAAAAAACCTTTCAGGCAACTGGGTAAGCATAACATTGTGAATTTTTCAGGCGGACGTTACAATAGAGAACATCGTGACTTTTAGCAGATATAAGAAGGTGTACTCATGAATCATTCATTGGAAAAGCCGCCTTTTCCCCCGTATCTCGCGCTGTTGATCGGGGTGATTGCGATTTCTTCGTCCGCGATTTTCGTCAAACTGTCCAGTGCACCTGCACCGATCATCGCCACGTATCGGCTGATTTTTTCTGTCGTACTCACGCTTCCTTTTTTGCTCTGGAATCGCGGTGCCATCGCCGAGATCGGAAAAATGAGCAAAAAAGTGTGGCTACTCTGTCTATTGTCTGGCGCATTTTTGGCCAGCCACTTTCTGTTGTGGTTCGAATCGTTGAACTACACATCTGTAGCCAGTTCTACGGTTCTCGTAACGTTGCAGCCCTTGTTCGCCTTTATCGGCGGTTACTTCTTCTTCGGGGAACGCGTGCGGCTGCTCGCGCTCTCTGGCGGACTGCTCGCGATCGTGGGCAGCTTCGTCATCGGCTGGGGTGATTTTCAAGTCGGGGGGATGGCTCTTTTTGGCGATGCCCTCGCCTTGCTCGGAGCGGTGACCGTTACAGGCTACTGGCTGGTCGGCCAATACGTCCGCCAGCACATGTCTTCGTTCTCCTACACACTCGTCGTCTACTCTGCCACGAGCGTGATTCTCGTGGCGTACGATCTCGCACTGGGCTATCCGCTGGTCGGCTATCCCGCGCAAGACTGGGGTTGGTTTTTCTGCCTCGCCCTGTTCCCGACTTTGCTTGGGCACTCGATCTTCAACTGGGTGATCAAGTGGCTGAGTACGACCACGATTTCGATGGGAATTTTGGGAGAACCGATCGGGACGGCCATCCTGGCTTACTTTATTTTGGGAGAGATCGTTACGGTGCCGCAATGGGTAGGCGGCCTTGTCATCATCGCAGGTATTTATTTGTTCATTCGCTATAACCAACCAGCTAAAGGAGTGTCCCAAGGTGAACAAGCACCCCCAACACCGAAAAAGCTTGCGTGAATTTGTCAAAGGACTGAACGTCTGGGCCAAGATCGGCTGGACGATTCTTTTGGGCTACATCGTCGGAAGGATCGTGTACTGGTTGTGGAAGGTTACTTCCTGACTGGATGAAAAGAGGGTCACCCCCGCAGCCTGACACAAGGCTTGCAGGAGTGACCCTTTCTTCTTAGGCAGCCGCCTTTTGCTGCTCGGGCGCCTGTGGAGCTTTCTTCGGTTTTTTATGCAAAAAGTACAAGAGTGGGATCGACAAGGCAATCGGGATGACAGAGACGAGGAACGTGTCTCCGATCCCTTGCACCAGCGCTTCTTTTGCCATCATCCCGTACAGGATCGTGCTCGCTCCGCCTGTTGCGCTCGCCGTATCTACCCCTGCCTGAACGTACAAGCCGGAGATTCCGCCGATAAACTGCGTAGCCATATCCGAGTTCAGGTTGTCGGCAATGGAAGACATGTGGAACGTTTGCCGCGCCTGCATGATCACGGTCAAAATCGCAATCGCGAACGAGCTCATGACCTGGCGCAGCACGTTCGAGAGCGGAGAAGCATCCCCGACACTCGTCCGCGGCACCGCGTTCATCCCGACCGTCGACAGCGTCATCATGCACAGGCCGATACCCACACCGCGGATGGTCAAAATCATGTCCATCCAGGAATGCATGCTGTCTGCCGCGAGATTGTGCAGCTCATAAGTCGTGATGGTCATGATCGTCAGTCCGACCAGTCCGATTGGCCCGATGCCGTATTTATCCATCAGCTTGCCGCTGATCGGCATCATGACTGCCATCGCAATCGACTGCGGCATCAGCAATATTCCTGACTCCATGGCCGTCATCCCCTGAATGTTTTGCAGGAAGATCGGCATCAGGAAGATCCCGCCCATCATCCCCATCATGACAAAACCGGACGTCAGAATACTGATGGAAAAGACAGGAATTTTCAGCAAGCGCAAGTCAAGCAGCGGCTGTTCTTTTCCAAGTTCCACCCAGACGAACAGCGCAAGGCTCGTGATGGCAACGAAGAACAGACTGACAATAAAAAAGGACGTCCATCCTTCCGCCTGTCCTTTACTGAACGCGAGCAGAAGGGCACCAAAGCCGACAATCGCCAGAAAAGCGCCGAGAAAGTCGAACTTCAACTCCGGTTTTTTCGGTGTTTCCTTGAGCAAAACCATACTCATGATTACCGCAAAAATCCCGAAAGGAACACCGACCAAAAACAGAAACTGCCAGCTCAAAAACTCAATGAGGTAACCGCCAAGAGTCGGGCCCAATGCAGGCGCCGTCATCGAAGCAATCCCGAAAATCCCCAGAGCCATCCCGATCTTTTCCCGGGGAACGATCATGTAGATCATCGACATCCCGATCGGCATGATCATCCCGCCACTCACCCCTTGCACGACGCGAAACGCAATCAGGGAAGAATCGCTCCAGGCGAGCGCACAGAGGACGGATGAGATCGTAAAGGCAGACAATGACAGGACGAATATTTTCTTTGCCCCGAATTTGGCTGACAGCGAACCGCTCATCGGAATCATGACGGCGTTTGCCAGCATGTATCCTGTCAAAACCCATTGCATGGTCTCTGTCGTGGAGCCAAAAATACTGACCATGGTGGGCAGGGCAACGTTGATCAAACTGTTATTCAAAATCGCAACGAAGGTTCCCGAGAGAATCGCGATCAATGACAGCCACATGCTGCCGTTGCCGCTCTTTTCCTCCCGCTGTGCCACCGCTTCCGCCATGTCATCACCCCCGTTAGTTTGCGATCACCTTGGTGCCCTCGGACAGTTTGTCTGTCGGGTTCAAAACAATCTGATCGTTGTCTTTCACACCTTGGGTCACAGTTGTCCAGTCACCGCTGGCGTTGTCTACAGAAACTTCCACCTGGTGAACGACGTCGTTGTCCACGGTGTAGATGTAATGCTTGTTTTCTTTGGCAAGAACAGCTGTCGTCGGTATTTTCATTCCTTGGGTCGCCTGACCTTGCAGGGCCACTTCAGCTACCATCCCGGCGCGCAGCAGTCCTTCTTGATTGCTCACCTTCACCTTGATCGGGAACGAGCTGCTGTTAGGGTCAGAAACCGGGGAGACGAACTCTACTGTACCTTTCAACACTTTTCCGCCCAGGCTGCCGACTTTTACGTCAACTTCAGAGCCAACTTTGACGCTGTTGATCTGATCTTGCGGTACGCTTGCCTCTACTTTCACGTCAGCCATGTTGACGAGGACGAGCAATGGCGTGCCTGCTCCAGCCATTTCGCCCGGATCGATGGAACGCTTCGCGACGATGCCGCTGATTGGCGCGCGAATGATCGTGTTGTCATAGCTGCTTTTTGCCAGCTCCAAGCTGGAATTGAGACGGCTTACCTCTGCTTGAAGCGCGGCAACCGTGTCAGCGGTCGGACCTGCTTTTGCCAGATCGTACTGCGCTTGCGCCTGCTCCAGTCCTGTTCTCGCCTTTTCCAGATCGAGCGAGACTCTTTCCAGTTCAGCCTGTGACAGCGCCCCTGCATCGAACAAAGCTTTCATGCGATTGTAGTTGCTCTCTGCCACCTTCAAGCCGGCTTGCGCTTGCGTCACGATGCTCGACAACTGTGTGAGCTGCTCGTTGCGTGCGCCTGCTTTTGTATCGCGCAGCTTGGCGCTTGCTCCGGCAATAGCCGCCTGCGCCTGATTAATTTGTTGCTGATAGTCTGCCGCCTCCAGCGTAACCAATACATCGCCTTGCTTGACGACAGAGCCTTCTTTTACGTTGACGCTCGCCGCTTTGCCGGACACTTTGGACACGACCTGAATTTCATCCGAAGCGGCGATTTTACCGTTCGCAATGACTCCTGTCTGGGAAGGTGTCACCTTCCATGTCTTCACAACCGGAATGCTTTCGCCTCCGGAAGACGCGGAGGATGTATCGCTACAGCCTGCTGTAATGAGCGAAATCGCCATCAAGACAGCGGCGATGGACTTCCATTGAGCTGTTTTTTTCATGCCAGATTACATCTCCTTCACTTGCACTTTGATCTCGGCGTTCAAACCGGCAGCCAAATGAAGACCTGCTGTGTCATCAATGGCAATTTTAATCGGAATACGCTGGGTGACTTTGGTGAAGTTCCCGCTTGTGTTGACGGCTGGCATCAAGGAAAACGTGGAGTTGGTCGCTTTTCCGATCTCCATCAGATGACCAGTCAGTTTTTTGCCCGGATAGGCATCCAGCGAAAATTCTACCTTTTGGCCCAGCTTCAGCCGCTCGATCTCGGTTTCTTCCAGGTTTGCGGAGATGTACAGCTTGCTCTCGTCAATCACCAGCGCAACGGATTGCCCTGTGGAAACAATTTCGCCTTCCTTCGCCTGCGTTTTGATCACGGTTCCTGTAATCGGAGAACGCAGGACGCTGTTTTCCAGCGAAGTAGTCGCGAGGTTGCTCGTATCTTGCTGTCCGACAATTTGATCTGCTACAACCGCGTCGCCTTCTTTTACAGCGAGTCCGGTCAGCTTGCCTGTCATTTTAGGCATAACCCGATAAATATCCCCTGCGACTCTGGCATCCTGCGTCGTAACGTAGTGTTCACCTTGATACCAGTAGTAGTAACCGATGCCCCCGCCCCCTGCGACAAACAGGAGCAAAATGACATACAAAACCAGTTTTCGCTTCATGATTTCTCCTCAACTTTCTCTCTCTTCTAGTTTCGTAATCAACGTTTCCATCGAATAAATAATGCCATCTAGGTCTTCATCCGAAAAACCATGGAAAATCCGCTTGTAAAATTCTTCCGAGAAAAAGTCAACCTTGGCAAACAGTTCGGTAATCTTCTCCGTTTTCTGAATCCAGACAACTCGGCGGTCCTTCTCATCACGCACTCGCTCGACCAGCTGCTCCCTTTCCAGTCGGTCAATGATGCCGGAAACGGTGCTGTACGACAAATCGACAGCTTTGCTCAACTGGCCGATCGTTTTGGGCTCGCAATGAATTTGCCGAATGATCATCAATTGGGGAACGGTCAAACCGTATTTGCTCAGTTCCTTGGTAGCCATCGTCGCGAAGGTCTTGTTCAGACGCTTCAGCAAGTCCCGTATATGCAACGGCTTGTTCATGATGCACTCCTTTCCTAACTAATATTTCGGACACGAAATTTTTATCACAGAAAACACTATACGACTTTTTTTATTCCGTGGCAACTATTTCTTTACATTAAATTTTAACTAGGTAATAAAAAAACCAACATGCCCGTCAAGCTCAAGGCAGTGTTGGTTCCGTGATGGTTTCCGGGCTGGCTGGCCCTTCTTCCGGTGTGTTCTGGCGCACGCTTGGAACATGTCGAGGCTCGTATTCAATCTCGGGAAACGAATGCACGGTCACATACATCGCTCCGTTTCCTGCGATAGCCCTGAGCATGATCGGGTAGGCGTATTTGTTCTGAAACACAAAATCCGGCCCGTACCAGCTCACGGTCGCATCCCGGCCAGGCGGGACGTAGGCGACGTTTCTGCTATGGGAATAGCGCTGCATGATATGCAATCCAGCCTTGTCCACGGCGTTGAACAAAGTCGAGGATACTTGGCAAATCCCGCCGCCAATTCCCTCCGACAGCTCTCCCCTGACGATGATCGGTGCCTGCATGTACCCTTTTTCCTTCGTTCTTTGGCCGACTACTTTATTGAAAGAAAAAATCTCTCCCGGCAAGACGACGTAGTTGTTGATCGCTTGGGAAGCGAGTTTGATGTTGTGAGAGCGGTTTTTGTTCCGCGAATTGAAATAGGTGGCATACTGCCCGATCACTTTTTTCCGGACCTGGCTGATGAGAGCCTTGTCCACTTTTGGATGGACTTCCTGGAAGGAAACTTGTAGAGTCGAAGCGCCCTCGCCGTAGTAATACTGGTAAAACTGCTGCAAAAAAGCAGCTTCATCCAGCTTGCGCCCTTTTTTCTCGGCAACGATGGACCCTTGCGCATTAATCGTCGCATTGATCGGCTCCACATACGCCTGTTTGGCGACATCGTCTATTACTTTTTGCAAACGGTAGTCATCTGCCACTGGGACACCGTCAACAGGCAAGGTATAATCCGCTCGGTCCAGGATGGCTACTGTTTTCTCTCCCAACTCGATGTGCAAAAAGTTGGTCGGATCGAGGGGATTGGCTAGCAACAGCAAAGCCAGCGTCAAAGCAAAACCCATCCGGCCGCTCACCTCCTTCTTGTAGTATGAGCAGCCGAACAGGTTTCATTCGGGTCGATATTGGTTTATCCCATCCGCGCCAGCCTGCTCATGATCGCTTGGGCAACCGCTTTGAGCCTGGACTCATCTGCCAGTTCGGCGTACACATTGTTCAGCTGATCGCGCAGTTCCTTGGCAGCCAAAAGCGATGCTGTCGCTTCCTTGATTTTTTGCGTGTAGCGCGACTTGATCTCAGCCAGCTCATCGTGATACAGCTCGTCGGTGTCAGGGTCGATCGCCCGTGCGTACATGTCGATCACTTCATCTGTTTCTTTGCTGGGGAAGTATTCGTGTGGAGCCGTACTGTCAAAAATCGCCACGCTTTTCTCCGGCACAATCACCATGTCCAGGCTGTGCGGGTCAAGTCCGCAGTGGTATACCTCCACATCGAAGCCGCGATTCTCCGCCTCTGTCACCAGCTTTTTCAGCATGGTCGACTTGCCTGATCCCGGCCGGCCTTTGATGAAATAGCGCTTCTGCAGCGAATCGGTCAGCTTCATGATGTGATCCACCGGACCGTTCGGAGTGGCGGCGCCAAGGTACATTCTGCGCACCTGCGCCCGCTTGTTCTGCTTTTCCTCTCCGAAAAACAGCTCCACGACCTCTTGCGTGACGAGATTGGCTGCCTCCCGGTTCAGGTTCTCGATGTAAGGGGCTTCCCATTCATCGTGGATGCGCAGCGCCTCCCCGAATGCCTGATAAGCTTCTTCGCTCTTTTGGAAAATCTCTTCGTACCACGCCGCGATATGCCTTTTGTACAAAGCCAGCTGATCGGTATCGAGCGCCGACTGCAAGTTGACGTGAATCTCGGTAACGCCGGGCGCAGCCGGTCTCCAGATGCGGGGATAGCTGCCGTCCATAATCGCTACCCGCCATTCGTGAAAGACAACACCATCGTACTGCCCGTTCACGAACGGTGAATGAATCCACTCCACCTGATCGGTCTTGCGAGACATCTCCTTGCCAATCGTCTCGATGAGCGGCGATGTAACCCCCTCCACCACTCCTGACAGGATGTATACGCGCTCCATGCCTTGCAGGACCGAGTCGTAAAATGTTTTGTATCCTCGCGCCGTGTTGCCCGCAGCGTATATGTGACGCACTTTTTTAGCCATGCACATTCCCTCCAGTCACTCACTGATCGAAAATGGATCGGATCGATGTATTGTATGCAGCGAGGAGGAAATGGGCATCTGTCACGACAGGAAAAAGGAAAAAAGCCGCTGCAAGCGCGAACGGCTCACAGCGACTTTTATTCCGTATCCAGAGCGCCCGCTGGCAAAAGCTTTGAGCGTCCTCGATCCTATTTGTTCAAGTCCGTCATTTTGCCTGTGGACATGTAGATGATCCACTCGCAAATGTTCGTGACGTGATCGGCAATCCGTTCCAAATATTGCGCCACCAGGAGCAGATGCGTGCCTTGGGAAATCGCATTGCCATTTTTCGTCATGACCTCGATCAGATCACGGAAGATCGTGGCGAACAGCTTATCGACAATATCGTCTCGCGCAGCGATCTCTTCTGCCGCTTCTTTGTTGCGAGCGATATAGGCATTCAGGCAATCCCTCACCATCGCTTTCACATGATCCGCCATCAACGGAATATCGATCAGCGGCTTGACGTATGGCTCCGCCATCAGGCGACGTGTCGTCTTGGAGATGGACACGGCATGATCGCCCATTCTCTCCAGATCAGTCACCAGCTTCAGCATGGTTCCCAGGCGGCGAAGATCGCTCCCGACAGGCTGCTGCAAGGCGATCAGGCGGAAGCATTCGCTCTGTATTTCCTGCTCCAGCTCATTGATAACCGGATCGGCCGCAATCACTTGTTCCGCCAGATGGACATCCCGTTCTACCAAACTTTTAATCGATTTATGAATCGCTTCCTCAACCAATGTTCCCATGGACATGAGTTTGCGATGCAGTACATCCAGCTGCTCTTCGAAAGCGTGCCGCGACATGTTCCTCGTCCCCCTTCATTTGTCTGACACGACAAATAGTACAAGGGGATTGTAGTCTGCGGGTAAAGCTACTATTTTGTTTGTGTAAATATTTCAGGTGAGCGGCAAGATGACTGTGAAGGTGGAGCCTCTTCCTTCCACGCTCTCTACCTTGATCTGGCCGTGCAGGTTTTCGACCAGATGCTTCACGATGGCCAGACCAAGCCCTGTGCCGCCCGAATCGCGGCTGCGAGCCTTGTCCACCCGGTAGAACCGTTCGAAAATTCTTGCCAGGTCTTTTTCCGGAATGCCGATCCCTGTATCTGCCACCTGAATGGTGATCTGCTTGTCGTCCGCTTCTGTCCTGATCGTGATCTCGCCCTCTTCCGGCGTGTAGGCGATCGCGTTTGTCATCAGGTTCAGCACGATTTGCTGGAGGCAATCTTTGTCCGTCATCAGCCAAATGTCCGGCTGGCTCTCCGGCAGCGTCACTTTCAGCTGCTTTCTTTGCGCCTGATCGTGCATGATCGCGGCCGCAGAACGGATCAGCTCCTGTACGTGCACGTGGCTGAGATGCAGCGGGATGCGCTTCTGCTCGATTTTGGACAAATCGAGAATGTCGCGGATCATCCGGTACAACCGTTCACTTTCATCGGAAATGATTTGCAGGAAGTTGCGGCATGTCTCCTCATCCTGCATCGCGCCTTCCAACAGCGTCTCGGTAAACCCTTTGATCGACGTAATCGGCGTGCGCAGCTCGTGCGACACGTTGGCGACAAAGTCGCTGCGCATCTTTTCCAGACGGCGGATTTCCGTGATGTCATGCAGGACGACGACTACTCCTCGCGACTCGCCCTTGAAATTGATGTACGGGGCAAAATTGACGTCGAGCACGCGTTCCTGCGGGTAGTAAATGTGAACCTCCTGCCGAAACTTCTCGCTCTTGTCCAGGCATCTGTCGATGTACTGGGACAGTCCAAAGCTTTTGCCTGCCTCGATGTGCAGCTTGCCTACCAGCTCATGCCCAGCCGTCCCGAGAAGCTTCTCGACCGCAGGGTTGACGAGCATGATTCTGCGCTGCTCCGATATGAAGATCACACCGCTCGTCATGTTGGTCAAAACCCCGGCGAGCCTCTGCTGGTTCTCGGAGATTTCGTACATTTGCTGCTCCAAGCTGGAAGCCATGAAGTTAATCGCCCCGGCGAGCTGACCGATCTCGTCCTTGGCCTTGATCCGTACCCGGCTCTCGTACTGACGCTGGGTAATGTTGCGGGCTACCCTGGTGATTTCCTCAATCGGACGGATGATGGAAAAAGAAATGCGTGAGACCACGATGGAGCCGACCACCAGTGTGACCAAAAGCCCTGTAAGCAAGCTGTACCACATGTTGTGAATCGTGTCCGTAATGTCTTTCATCGACATGGCGGAGCGAACAGCCCCGACAATGTTTGTGCCTTGCTCGACTGGCACCGCCACGTACATCATGTCATAGCCGAGCGTCTCGCTGAACCGGCGGGAAATGCCTGTTTCGCCCCGCAGCGCAGCCTTCATCTCCGGCCTGTCGTGATGATTTTCCATCTCCTCTACATGGGAGGAGTTGTCGTACAGCACCTGACCTTCGCGGTTGATGATCGTCAGGCGGACTTCGTCGGAAGGAGCCACTTGCTTGACGCGATCCGCCAGCGTAACCTGATTGTCAAAAACCGTCGGGAAGCGAACAGCCTGGGCAACAAGCTTGGACTCGCGGGATAAAAGCTCATGCAAAGATTGCAGGTAAGAGTTCTCCAGTACCTTCGCAAAGTACATTCCCATCAAAAGGAGAACCAATGAGATTAATCCCAAGATAGTGAAGGTGAGTTTGATACGAAAGCGAGTCAAGGTCGTGCCTCCTGTTATCCTTCCAGTTTGTATCCCAAGCCGCGGACTGTTTTAATGTAGCGCGGATTTTTCGTGTCTTCTTCCAGTTTTTCTCTCAGGTGGCTCACATGTACGTCCACAATCCGCGAGTCGCCGATGAAATCGTAGTTCCAGACGGCATTCAGCAGTTGATCGCGCGTCAGGACACGTCCCTGGTGGCTGGCCAAGTAGTTGAGCAGCTCAAATTCTTTCGGAGTCAGCTCGATTTTGGCGTCTTTGCAAAACACTTCATATTTTTCCGGATAGATGCGGATGTCGCCAAATTGAAGCACGACGTCTTCAGGAGCAGTAGCCGTTTCCGGTGTCGATTGGATTCGTCGCAAAATGGCTTTGACGCGTGCCACTACCTCTCTCGGGCTGAATGGCTTGGTCAAGTAGTCGTCAGCCCCAAGCTCCAGGCCGAGAATCTTGTCCAGCTCGTCATCTTTTGCGGTCAGCATGAGAATCGGCGTATTGATGCGTTCCTGCCGCAATGTTTTACAGACATCCATGCCGTCCATTTTTGGCAGCATCAAGTCGAGAATGATAAAGTCAGGCTGCTCGCTTTTCACCATATCCAATGCCTGTCTGCCATCAAATGCAGTAACGACCTGAAATCCCGATTTTTCCAGATTGAATTGCAGCAGCTTCACGATAGAAGCTTCGTCATCCACTACCAAAACCTTGATCATTTTGTCCGTTTCCCCCTACCAATGCGATGCTACAGATTGAATGTTGCAGACCTTCGTCCTCTGATTTGTTTCTTCTCTCTACACTACTCAGTCTGCCAATGCTGAAACCGGAAGACAAGTAATTTTTTTGTAAAGGTGTTTAGCGACAGGCTACTCTGGGCATGAAATTTGCTTTGGACTGTAGTATTCCTCGAAATCGGCTTTGGCATGAAAAAAGACGCCCTTCACGAAGAAAGGCGTCTTTCGTATTCCGATCAGACAAACTATTTCAATACAGCCATGACATTGCGCACCGAGTCGGCCGATTTGTCGAGCGCGGCTTTTTCTTCTGCGGTGAGTTCCAGCTCGATGACTTTCTCGATTCCGTTTGCACCCAGAAGGGTCGGAACGCCGAGGTAAATATCTTGATAGCCGTACTCGCCTTGCAAAAGCGCAATGGATGGAAGGATACGTCGTTTATCCTTGATGATCGCTTCCGCCATCTGTACGAGAGCAGCAGCCGGCGCATAGTAAGCGGAGCCGTTGCCAAGCAGATTGACGATCTCGCCGCCGCCTTTGCGGGTGCGTTCGACGATGGCGTCCAGGCGGTCTTTCGGGATCAACGTTTCCAGTGGAATGCCACCCGCATACGAGTAGCGAACCAGCGGAACCATGTCGTCGCCGTGACCGCCGAGCACGAAGCCTGTCACGTCCTCAACAGAAACGTTCAGCTCCATGGCCACGAAGGTACGGAAACGCGCCGTATCCAGCACGCCGGACTGCCCGATGACACGCTCTTTCGGGAAGCCGGACGTTTTAAAGAAAGTGTAAGTCATTGCATCAACGGGGTTGGAAAGGACGAGCACGATCGAGTTGGGAGCATATGTCTTCACTTGCTCCGCAACCGACTTCATGATGCTTGCATTGGTGTTTACAAGGTCATCGCGGGACATGCCTGGCTTGCGGGCAATGCCTGCGGTGATGATCACCAGATCAGCGCCTTGAATATCCTCGTAGCTTGCAGTACCTGTAATCTGGGCGTCGAAGCCAAGCACAGGGGAAGACTCCATCATATCCAGCGCTTTCCCTTTTGTCGGGTTCTCCAATTGCGGAATGTCAACCAAAACTACGTCGCCTAATTCTTTTTGCCCCAAAATAAATGCTGTGGTTGCACCAGTGAAGCCACTACCGATAACAGCGATTTTTTTACGGTTGAATGCCATGACTTAACTCCCCTCCAAACTGTAAGTGTAAATAGTTGCCAAACTATCTCTATCTTACATGTTTTGAATCAGCGCGTCAGCAAACTCGGAGCATTTCAGTTCAGTTGCGCCATCCATCAGACGAGCGAAATCGTACGTTACTGTTTTCGCGGAGATGGTTTTTTCCATGGAGTTGATGATCAGATCAGCTGCTTCGTTCCAGCCCAAGTGACGCAACATCATTTCTC
The DNA here is from genome assembly GCF_003521185.1 of Brevibacillus sp. NCBI lineage: Bacteria > Bacillati > Bacillota > Bacilli > Caryophanales > Paenibacillaceae > Brevibacillus > Brevibacillus sp. The sequence goes on along the minus strand of NZ_DOTK01000039.1, from coordinate 66,214 downwards.
CGGACAGGATCACGGAGGATGGGTTCACTTTGTCCAGACCAGCGTATTTAGGAGCTGTACCGTGTGTTGCTTCGAAGATCGCATGACCAGTCAGGTAGTTGATGTTCGCTCCTGGAGCGATACCGATACCGCCTACTTGTGCAGCCAGAGCGTCGGAGATGTAGTCACCGTTCAGGTTGAGGGTAGCTACTACATCGTACTCAGCCGGACGAGTCAAGATTTGTTGCAGGAACGCGTCAGCAATCACGTCTTTTACGATGATTTTGCCAGCTGCTTCTGCTTCTTTTTGCGCTTTGTCAGCGTCGCCGCCTTCTGCTTTGATGCGGTCGTATTGTGCCCAAGTGAACACTTTGTCGCCGTATTCTGCTTCAGCCACTGCATAACCCCAGCTTTTGAACGCGCCTTCGGTGAACTTCATGATGTTGCCTTTGTGTACGAGGGTAACGGATTTGCGTTTGTTATCGATCGCGTAGTTGATCGCTGCGCGAACCAGACGCTCTGTACCGTCTTTAGAAACAGGCTTGATCCCGATACCGGAAGTTTCCGGGAAGCGGATTTTCTTCACGCCCATTTCGTTTTGCAGGAAGTCGATTACTTTTTTCACTTCTGGAGTGCCTTCTGCCCACTCAACACCAGCGTAGATGTCTTCTGTGTTCTCGCGGAAGATCACCATATCTGTCAATTCAGGATGTTTGACAGGGGATGGAACGCCATCGAAGTATTGAACAGGACGCACGCAAGCGTACAGATCCAGCTCTTGACGCAGCGCTACGTTGATGGAGCGGATACCGCCGCCTACTGGTGTAGTCAGAGGACCTTTGATTGCGATCAAGTATTCGCGAACAGCAGTCAGCGTATCTTCTGGCAGCCACTCGTTGTATTGGTTGAACGATTTTTCGCCTGCGAACACTTCGAACCAAGCGATTTTTTTCTCGCCGTTGTACGCTTTTTCTACTGCTGCATCCAGAACGCGAACGGAAGCGTTCCAGATGTCAGGGCCAGTACCGTCACCCTCGATGAAAGGAATGATCGGGTTGTTTGGAACGACCAGTTTGCCGTTATCTACGGTGATTTTTTCACCAGCAGTTGGTTGAGTAAGGTTTTTGAACACAAGAATCCCTCCAGTGTTGAAGATATTGGGTGATTATGAATATTTCCAGACGTAGGAGAACTACCACTTCTTGTGGTAGTTCTCAAGCTTGCACTTAGGGCTGGTCAGCATGGCTGCACACGGCCCTCCACGCTCGAAAATAGCGGGTTTTTAGCGGCGGTCAATCGGAACGTAATGTTGGTTGACCGGACCGATGTAATCCGCGCGAGGACGGATCAGACGATTGTTTTCATACTGTTCCATGATGTGTGCCGTCCAACCGGACATGCGGCTGATGGCAAAGATCGGTGTGAACAGGTCTGTTTCTAGGCCGAGAGAGATGTACACGGATGCGGAGTAGAAGTCAACGTTTGGCTTCAATCCTTTTTCCGATGTAATCATGTTGTCGATTTTCACGGACATTTCATACAGCTCAGGACGGCCGATTTGCGCCGTCAGCTTTTGAGACATTTGCTTCAGCCATTTCGCACGCGGGTCGCCATCTTTGTAAACGCGGTGTCCGAAGCCCATGATTTTCTCTTTGTTGTCCAGCTTGCTGCGGATGTAGGATTCCACGTTGTCGAGTCCGCCGATTTCCACCAGCATTTTCGCAACCGCTTCATTGGCGCCGCCGTGCAGAGGGCCTTTGAGCGTGCCGATTGCGGACACGATACCGGAGTAGATATCTGTCAGGGTCGCAACGGTTACGCGAGCAGCAAAAGTAGAAGCATTGAACTCATGGTCTGCGTGCAGAACCAGCGCAACATCAAACGCTTTCACAGCTGTTTCTGTTGGCTCTTCGCCAGTCAGCATGTAAAGGAAGTTTTGGGCAATGGTGAAATCTGCACGAGGAGCGATTGGCTCCAATCCTTTGCGCATGCGCTCGTAAGCAGCAATCAGAGTAGGAGTTTGAGCCATCAGACGGATGGATTTGCGATAGTTGGCTTCAGGAGACATATCTTGCGCTTCTGTGTCGTAGAGCGCTAACGAAGAGACAGCTGTGCGCAACGCCGCCATTGGGTGCACGCCTTTTGGGTAATGGCGAATGCTTTCCAGCACTTCTTTTGCTACTGCTGCATTTTCACCCAATTGTTTTTTCAAAGCGTCCAGCTGATCACGCTTCGGTAACGCTCCATGCCAGAGCAAGTATACAACCTCTTCAAAAGTTGCATGTTCTGCTAACTCATCGATGTTGATCCCGCCATAGCAAAGAACCCCATCGACGATCGAACAGATCGATGATTGAGCGGCAACGACGCCTTCAAGTCCACGTGTTGTTGTCATAGAACTCCCTCTCCTTTTCCACTCAAGTAATAGTGCTTATCCAGTCCTTCGCTTGTCCTCGTGACTGATAAACGACCTCTTCTTAAAGAAATTGATAGCAGCGGTTTCTTTCATCCACCACTCTTGTCAGGAAATATATCCACGCAAATCCTTGAGCATGCCAAGGGGGAGAGGCGAGAGAAAAGAATCCACTATAAGTCGACCCAATTATAAAAGATTATTGCGATTTTGTGAATAAGATTGGCGAAAAAATGTTTCAAAGGATGAAACCCAGTTTTGTTTTTTCGCGCGCTTGCTCCATTTGTCCCGATTGCTGCATAATAGTTCCATAAGCATTTGTTGCTGTTTTTTGGCAGAAAGGAGACCTTTTTGAATCAGGAAAACTGGGTGGAGCGCGTCTTTCAGATCATTCGCTTTTTCTGGGTATGCCTGCTTGTTTATGTAGGAATCTGGCTGTTTCAGTTTGCAACACCATTACTGTACCCATTTATAATCGCTTTAGTCATTGCGCTCATGATCCACAGACCCGTCACTTTCATCACGAAAAAGTTCAAAATTCCCCGCTGGCTGTCGGTTACGATCGCCCTGCTTGTACTGATGCTTCTCGCCATCGGCCTGGCTACCCTGGTCGTAACGGAAACGGTCGTAGAGATCGGCGAACTGGCAAAACGGCTGCCGGTGTTTGCCCAAGAGCTGTCCGAGTATTTGCAGCGGACGATTTCCCAAGACTTCTTGCTCGGCATCTACAACCAGGTTCAATGGATTTACGACCAGCTTGATCCGAACTACAAGGACAAAATCAGCAACACGGTCGGCAGCGGCATCACTTCGATCACACACGCCGGACAAAATCTGATTGTCAGCTTCCTGGACGGCTTGAAAAACTTGCTCGTCTCCTTGCCGAACATGGCTACCGTCTCGGTCATCTCCATCATGGGCGCTTTCTTTATTTCAAAAGATTTCTTCCTCTGGGAATCTCGCTTCCGCCGCCTTTTGCCAAGCGGGGTCAACAATCGCCTGGACCAGATTTTCCGCGATCTGCGCGCCGCTTTGTTCGGGTTCATCAAAGCTCAGGTGACGCTTATTTCCCTGACTGCGGCAATCGTGATCATCGGACTGTTGATCATGCGCGTGGAATACGCGATTACGATCGGCCTGATTACCGGATTGGTTGATCTCCTGCCGTATCTCGGCACGGGAACCGTTTTCGTTCCCTGGATCATCTACATGTTTTTCAAAGGCAACTACACCATGGTCATCGGTCTGTCGATTTTGTACGCTGTCGTGCTCATCTTCCGCCAGATCATCGAGCCAAAGGTTGTAGCAGAGAGCGTCGGCCTCGATCCGCTGCTCACGCTGGTCGCCCTGTTCGTCGGGTTGCAGCTGTTCGGGTTCCTCGGACTGATCATCGGCCCCGTCTCCCTCGTGTTGATCAACGCCCTGGTCAAAGCCAATGTGTTCGTCGACATCTGGATGTACATCAAGGGAAAACGCACCTAAAGAAAAAACCGCTTGCGAGCTGCCTGCTGGGGCAAAGCTCGAAGCGGTTCTTTTTTTGCCATAACCTGTCTGTCTTCTACCTAGCGACTTAGCGACGGAACAAAAAGCGAATCCGTCCCGAAGAAATCAAATACCACAGCCATTGCTTCAGCAAGTGCCGCAGCATCATCCGGGTGTAAGGGATGAGAAAAATCAAACCGATCACATCCGACACAAACCCTGGGAGCAAGAGCAAAATGCCGCCAACCAAGATCAGCACACCGTCGATGATCGTCTCTGTCGGCATCTGCCCGCGAGACAGTTGGAACTGAAGCGTGCGAAACACTTGAACCCCTTGTTGCTTCGCGAGCCAAGCGCCCAACAGCCCCGTAACAATGACCAGCAAAACGGTGTTCCATCCGCCGATCAGCGAACCTACTGTAATCAATCCCCATAGCTCCAAACCAAATCCGATCACAAACAGGATCACGAGAAAGCGCAACATGCTATTCCCCTCCTTTGTGCTGGGCATCCAGCCAAGCGTAAACTTCCGGCTCCGTTTTGGCCAGGCGTATCGGTCTAAGCTCGCTGTTCGTGAAGACGTGCATCGTCTCCCCCGACACAAGCAGCTCCTGATCCGACACGCGAATAACTTCGTAAGCAAACGTCAGGCGAACGGCAGTCAGTTCTTTGACCCGCGTCCTGATCTCCACCATATCATCGTAACGAGCAGGCTTTTTGTAAGAAATGGCGGCATCCGTAACCGGCAAAAGCACGCCTCTTTCCTCCAGCTCGCGATAGGTGAGTCCCGCTTGGCGGATCAACTCTGTTCGCCCCACCTCAAACCAGTTCAAGTAATTCGTATGGTAGACCACACCCATCTGATCGGTTTCGCCGTAGCGCACTCGCAATTGATGAGTATGAATAATTGGACTCACAAACCATCGCCCCTTTCTCTCTAAGGCTATTGTACCATAGACAAACTGCGCTTGCGGTTGACGATGGTATGGCATTTTTTCATTCGGTCAATACTCGAAGAAAAGACTGCCTAAATCAGGAAAGTAGGAAAAAAGGGAATGTGGGGAGCAGCGTTTGTTTTGGTCACAGCGGCCATCATCGCCTGGTTTGAAGTCCCGAAGCTTGTTCGAAGACGCTATCATCGGGAGCTCGTCGTGTTTTCCCTCTTGCTTCTGCTCGGCGCCATTACAGGAACGCTCAAGATATTGGACGTACCTGTCCCCAATCCGGGCGACTGGGTGAAAGTCATCTTGAGTCCCTTCGGAGAATTTTTGCAGAAACTGTTCGAATAGGAGGACGTCAGGTGCTGTCCACAGTCAAAATCTCGAATCGGCAAATGACGATCATTACTTGCCTATTCAGCATCGGCACGACGATTCTGGTCGCCCCTTCCACTCTGGCTGCGAACGCACAACAGGACGCCTGGATTTGCGCCCTCTTGGGAAATGCAGTCGGCTTGGGCCTGGCCTGGCTGTACATCTCCGTCGGCTTGTTTTATCCAAAAAACAACCTGCTGGAAATAAACGAACGGATCTTGGGCAAATGGCTCGGCTGGCTTGCTTCGTGCTTCTTTCTGTTCACCATGCTGCTCTCCTCCGCTCAGGTGCTTTTTTACATCGGCAATTTTTTAAAGACAAACATGTTCCCGGAGACGCCCATCATCGCGCTGCACATTCTTTTTTTGCTCGTCGTCATGCTCGCTGCCCACCTGGGACTGGAGACGTTTGCGCGAAGCATCGAGTTGTTTGTGCCGCTTTTGCTCTTGTTGTTTTTCTCCCTGATCTTTTTTCTTTTTCCGAGCATGGAGATCGAAAATATCCAGCCGATTCTGGAAGCGGACGGGAAAAGCCTCGTAAAAGGAACCTTGACGTTTGCCAGTATGACGTATTTGACACTTCCCACCTTGCTCGTCTTTTTTCCCGTTTGCCTCACTGATCCCCGCTCCGCGCGCAAATATTTTATTGCCGGAGGGCTGATTGCCGGTTTGAAATTATCCATGGTCATCCTGGTCAGCATTTTGGTACTGGGGCCGGATGGCTCGATCCTTTACGCCTATCCCAGCTATACGCTGGCCCAGCGGATCAGCATTGGAAATTTTTTACAGAGGGTGGAGGCGATCGTCGCCATCCTCTGGTTCTTTACCATCTTCGTCAAACTGAGCATGTACTTTTACGCCGGATTAATCAGCATGACCCACGTCTTTCGGCTCCGCACCTACAAACCGTTGATCATCCCGACCGCTTTCGTCGTAGCCGTTTTTTCGCTGATTGTCTACCCGAACACAGCGTACATGGCAAAATGGGATGTCGATGCCTGGTTTCCCTACAGCCTGATCTTCGGACTGTTTTACCCGCTGCTCCTGCTCATCGTCGGCCTGATCCGGGCCAAAACAAAACCAGGGAGAGACCCATCGTAACGGTCTCTCCCTGGTTGATGACTGACTGGATTAGCGAATCGGGCAAGCGCCGCCTTCGCAAGATTCTGCGGTCGACAGGTCTGCATCTGTGCCTGTCTCGTATTGCTGCAAAATAGCAGGGTCAAAAGGCTTCATCGACTGCTTGAGCGCTTCGTACTGCTCTTTGCTGCATTCCTCGTACGGAGCCAACTGGTAGTTTCCGCCATCGAGCTGCAAGAAAGACACGCCGACAAAATTGTCCCAGTTTGCATAGACGATCTCTTCCACTTCGTTCCATTCTTCCTTGCGAACGGTAATCGTATTGGAAGAATTGTGTTCGGTGTACTCCTTTTGGAAACGGAAGTACGTATCGAATTGGCGCTTGGCGCTCACTTCGTTTTTCGTTTCCTGCGCACCCGACGCTACCGGGAAGTCAATCACGAGCGTGCGGGCATTCGCCATGCGCTCCTCGTGCGTCTCCCCTTGTGTGCCGACCTCCGGGTGAACTGTCCAGCCGAGAGCTTGTACCGCTTTTGCCAACGGGTCTTGCGCGTTGATGCGAATGCGGCGGATGTAGTACGGCGAGTGCGACCAGTGCAAGCCGCTGGAAACCCCGCCAGCCACCTGTGACAGCGTTCCTTCCGGCTTCACTGTCGTGACCAGCAGCGGCGAATTGACGCGCAGCTCGTACGCATAGCGGTTCGCTTCGTCGCGGGCAGCATTTCCGAGCTGACGCAGCAGTTCAAGCTCCTGCTCCTCCGTATAGCCGAGAGACGCGAGCGCATCTTTCAAGCCAGTCAGCGACGTTCCGAGCAAACGGTCGCGCTGCTGCACCGTATCCCAATGTGGCAGCTCCAGTGTAACGAGCGTCATCCGCAGTCCTGCACGGGCAGATTTGCGTTGCGCATCCAAAAGCCCATCCAGATCCAAATACTTGGAGCCGTCTTCGTTCTCACGCACAAACTGAACGAGATTGACCGTAGTCAAGTTGCAAACGCCATATGAATCAAGCAAAATTTCCGCACAAGGATTCAAGCCCTCCGCATTTGGACGACGGCGATTGGCTTCTTCCAGGTTGATAAAGCCAGGCTCGCCTTCCAGTTGCATCAGCGTGAACACGAGATGCAAAAACTCTCTAGACGGTTGTTTCGTAAAGGCGATGGAGTTGTTGGACATGCGGCGGTGATCCAGGCCGAATCGTCCGTCCCCTACCTTTTCAATGCTGTCAAACCATACAGGCTTGTGCTCGCCCAAAAGTTCGCCGACGCGGCGGTGATGCGCCAGCTGCTCTTCCGTCCAGAAGCCGTTGATGCCGTATTTCGCCAGCATGCACTCGTAGTCGTCGTGATCGAACAGGAAAATTTCCGCTGTGCGGCGCACGCCCCCAACTACGACGTTTGCTCCGATCAGATTGCCAATGTCGAGAATATGTACGGGGCGAATCTTGCCGTACCCTTTTTCGTCACTTTCAATCGGGGCCAGATGCTCGTCGATCTGGTTTTTCAGCACTTTGTCGATGCCTTCAAACATCTCGCGAAGCGGCTCATGTCCGCTTGCTGTACCGCCAAAACGCTTCAGTCGCTCTCCTTTTGGACGCACGCTGTTGTAGGAGATTTTCACTGTATGAATATGCTCGTAGGAACCGTCGGTCAAAATTTGCAGGTACAAGCGCAGCGACTCTACCCAGCCCTCTTTGCTGTCTCCCACGTAAATTTTGGCGAAACCGTTATCCAGCACATTCAGCTCGGAACGCTCCAGTCGCTGATGCTTGGGCAATGGGCGGTACTCGGAAGAAAGCAAGGTCACGTTGGTCCGGATCGGACCGAGTCCTGCTGCCATTGCTTTCGTGCATTTGAAGCCGACACCTGTTCCTACCAGCAGCAGGTAGAACAAATCGCCAAGGTCGTCCCACGATTTGATGTTCAGGAAAGAGCAGTTGAAGTTGGCCAGCGGGTACAAATCGGCCACGCCATTTTCAGCTCCGCCCACCCACAGCGTCCGGCCGGACAAAAACTGACGCAGGTTGAACATGTTGTCAAACAGACCTTCCGCTTCTGCTTCCATCGCACGCTCATCCGGGTACAGGCCGATTTTTTGCAAATGTTGATACGCAAGCTTCATATTGTAATCCACCGAACGGCGGCATGTTTCTTTCCATGTTTCCCGTCTGCCTTTTTCCGGGATAAAACGAGAATAAGTCCGATAGTACACAAATTGTCCCAGAGGATTCATATGATCGGGAAAGTCTTTGTATTGTGCTAAAAATTCATCCCTCAAGAAAGCGGTGCGGGATACAGTTTCGGTCGCCAGCATAACGTTCCTCCTTCGAATGGTTCCTCTCTAGTTAACTATCTTTATGGGAAAAACTCAATAGTTTTATCTATATGTTGTACGCAATAAAATTCGACAACACTATATGTTGTGTTTTGCTAAAAAATAGTTCTTGACATCGCTCATCCTGCAACGGGAAGCGATTTTCGGTGTTTTCGCTCCTTGCAAACAGGCCATTACAGTGAAAACTCGACACTTTCCCGGCGCTTGCTCAGACGAACACCTGATCGATTTTATCAGATTCCCTCCCCGTTTGCACCACCTAAAAAACACCGTATTCTGGAAAATGCTATCAGCGAAAATCGCGTTGCCACCAGTCTGCCCAATGCAAAAAGGGGTGACAAGATGCCACCCCCAAAAAGTGCTTTTGCTATAAAAATGAGTCTGATGACCTACAGAACCCGCGTCTGCCCTGAATAAATATGCCCACGCTCGGAGTCAACCGTAACGATTTGGCCTTCCTTCAGCAAATCGGTAGCAAACTGCACGCCTACGATCACTGGGACGCCCAAATTGAGCCCGACGATCGCTGCATGGGATGTCAGCCCGCCCTCTTCGCAAATGACCGCTCCTGCCTTGCTGAACGCTTCAATCATGTCCGAGTCCGTTCCGATCGTCACCAGGATCACGCCGTCTTCTACTTTTTGCAGCGCTTCTTCTGCCGAACGGGCGATGACGACTTTGCTCGTCACGACTTTGCGACCGATGCCTTGGCCTTTTGCCACGACATCGCCGATCACGTGAATCTTCATGAGGTTGGTTGTCCCTACTTCACGCACAGGCACACCCGCGGTAATGACTACGAGGTCGCCGTGGCGCACGAAGCCTGCGTCGATTGCTTCCTGGACAGACATCTCCAGCATCTCATCGGTTGTGTTTGCCAGCACGCCTTTGACCGGATATACGCCGTTTACGAGCGCCAGTCGGCGAATGACAGCTTCGTGCGGTGTGACCGCTACGATGGGAGCTTTCGGACGGAATTTGGATACCATGCGCGCTGTATGTCCGCTCTCTGTCGCCGTAATGATCGCTGTCGCATCGAGATCGAGCGCTGCATTGGAGACAGCCTGGCTAATCGCATCGGTAATCGTCACTTGCTTGAGCTGCGCTTGCGCATACAAAATCTCACGGTAGTTAAGCTCTTGCTCTGCTCGTACCGCGATGCGGTCCATCGTTTCGACCGATTCTACCGGATATTTGCCCGCAGCCGTCTCACCGGACAGCATGATCGCGTCTGTGCCGTCAAAAATCGCATTGGCTACGTCGCTTGCTTCTGCGCGAGTAGGACGAGGGTTGCGCTGCATGGAATCGAGCATTTGCGTCGCCGTGATGACAGGTTTGGCCAGCTCGTTGCATTTTTTGATCAGCTTTTTCTGGACGAGCGGCACTTCCTCAGCAGGTATTTCCACGCCGAGGTCGCCACGCGCTACCATGATGCCGTCTGTTACGACGAGGATTTCATCGACATTGTCGACGCCTTCCTGGTTTTCGATCTTCGCGATGATGTCAATGCGCACGTTGTGGCGCTCCAAAATTTGGCGGATTTCGAGAATGTCGCTCGCCTTGCGGACAAAAGAAGCCGCAATGAAATCGACTTGCTGCGCAATCCCGAACTCGATATCTTGTGCGTCCTTTTCCGTAATTCCCGGCAAATTGATTTTGACGCCTGGCACGTTGACGCCTTTTTTGCTTTTCAGCGTTCCGCCGTTTTTGATTTGGCAAACGATCTCGTTGCCTTGCACTTCCAGAACCGTCAGCCCGATCAGGCCGTCATCAATCAAAATCGTGTCGCCCGGATTGACATCCTGAGGCAGTTCCGAATAAGTGATCGAAACTTTCTCTGCCGTTCCTGCCAGTTCTTCTGTCGTCAAAATCAGCGTCTTGCCTTCTTCCAGCTCGACCGAATCTGTAGCAAGCGTGCCTGTGCGGATTTCCGGCCCTTTTGTATCCAAAAGAATCGCCACCGGCTTGCCTGTCTCTTCGGACGCACGACGAATGTTCACGATCCGCGCTGCGTGCTCTTCATGGCTTCCGTGGGAAAAGTTCAGACGGGCTACGTTCATCCCCGCATGAATCAGCTTTTTCAACGTTTCAACGGACTCACTCGCCGGTCCGATTGTACACACGATTTTTGCTTTCCTTAACATAGGAATTATGCCTCCTCTATACACTGCTATCCAGGCTTTGCCTGATCAAATAGACAGTGTGCGCGCCAGTTGATATACGGATAAATCCAGTTGGTGTTTCTGGGACAATGCTTCATTGAAATCGACGTCGACGATTGTGTTGTTCTGGATGCCAACCATCCGGTCTTTTTTGCCTTCCAGGAGCAAGTCGACTGCGGCTGCTCCCATCCGGCTCGCCAGCATGCGGTCCATCGCGGTAGGTGAGCCTCCGCGCTGAATGTGTCCGAGCACGGTCACGCGCGTCTCCCAGCCTGTTTCCTTGGTGATGGCTTCCGCGTACGAAGCAGCGCTGCCTACGCCTTCCGCCACTATAATGATGGAATGCTTTTTGCCACGGCGCTGTCCGGCATGCAGGCGTTCTATAATATCGCTCATGTCCTGGGATTCTTCCGGGATGATAATCGACTCGGCCCCAGCAGCAAGTCCTGCCCACAGTGCCAAATCGCCTGCGTCCCGGCCCATTACCTCGATAATGTAGGTGCGCTCATGAGAGGTTGCCGTGTCGCGAATTTTATCGATCGCTTCCACAATCGTATTCAGAGCGGTATCGAACCCAATCGTAAAATCGGTGCACGGAATGTCGTTATCAATCGTTCCCGGCACGCCGATGGTCGGGAAGCCTTTTTCCGTCAGCTTCTGTGCGCCACGGAACGACCCGTCTCCACCGATGACGATCAGCCCTTCAATCCCGAATTTGCGCAGCTGCTCCACTGCTTTTTGCTGCCCTTCCTCTGTTCTGAAGGCTTGGCTGCGGGCAGAGTAAAGGATGGTTCCTCCTCGCTGGATAATGTCCCCAACGGAGCCCAGTGTCATTTCCTGGATATCGCCATTCATCAGACCTTCGTAGCCGTGATACACCCCGTACATTTGCACTCCGTGGTAAGCAGCACGACGAACTGCCGCACGCACCGCGGCGTTCATGCCGGGCGAATCTCCTCCGCTGGTCAGAACCGCAAGCTTTTGCATGGAATCCACCTCTCCAATCCATTTCGTCTTTAGCATGTCATGAAACGGAAACAGTATGTACCATAACGGCTATGAAACATGCTGTATTACTCCATTTCGTATATCTGTTATACACAGAACAGAAATGTGCCATACTTTTTGAAAGCTCTGATAACTCGCTTGTTCGAAATCGATTGTAGCAGATTTTCCGTGCCAAAAAAAGATAAGAAAACTTGGCTGTGCCATGATTTTATTGCGGTCTGTGTTCAGACCATACGATCGTCCATCAATAGACTCAGTCTTTTTACCGCACAAAAAACGCCCCCTGTGACTTACAGGGAGGCGTATTCGCCGATTCGTTTGAACTTCTCATATCGGTCCTGTATCAGTTCATCCGGGCTCAAACGACCCAACTGTTCCAATTGCTCGGCAATCACCGTCTTGACCGCTGTTGCCTGCGCAATCAAGTCTCGATGCGCCCCGCCGAACGGCTCGTCAATGATGCCGTCGATCACGCCGAGCGCGAGCAAATCAGGAGCCGTAATTTTCATCGACTCCGCTGCGCGCATGCCAAGGCTGGAATCTCTCCACAAAATGGCCGCCGCGCTCTCCGGTGCAATCACGGAGTAATAGGAATTCTCCAGCATATAGATGCGATTGCCGACGCTGATCGCCAGCGCACCGCCACTGCCGCCTTCGCCGATGACGATACAAATAATCGGCACGCGAAAAGTAGCCATTTCCCGCAAGTTGCGAGCAATCGCTTCGCTCTGGCCGCGCTCTTCTGCCGCTTTGCCCGGATACGCTCCCGATGTGTTGATGAAACAAATAATCGGACGTCCGAATTTGTCGGCCTGCTGCATGATGCGCAGAGCTTTTCTGTACCCTTCAGGATGCGCCATCCCGAAATTGCGCTTGATGTTGTCCTTGGTGTCTTTGCCTTTTTGATGGCCGATCACAGTCACCGGACGACCGTCCAGCTTGGCGATGCCGCCCACGATCGAATGGTCATCCCCGTACAACCTGTCCCCGTGTACTTCTATAAAATCAGTAAAAAGAAGTTGAATATAGTCCAAAGTCGTTGGTCTTTCCGGGTGACGGGCCAGTTGGACGCGCTGCCACGGCGTCAAGTTGCCATAAATTTGTTCGGCAAGCTCTTTTGCCTTTTGCTCCAGACGCTTTACTTCGTCGGAGAAATCAATGCCTTTTTCTTCGGTAAAGCGGCGCAATTCCTTAATCTTGTCTTGCAATTCTACTAATGGCTTTTCAAAGGGGAGTTCGCCTGCCATATTTCCACTCCTTCCCGTGACGTGTGCATCTCTACCAGTTTGGACAGCGTTTGACGCATGTCCTTGCGATGTACGACCATGTCGAGCTGACCGTTTTTCAGCAAAAACTCCGCAGTCTGGAAGTCTTTTGGCAGCTCCTGGCGAATCGTTTGCTCAATGACGCGACGTCCCGCAAAGCCGATCATGGCTCCCGGTTCTGCGATATTGTAGTCGCCAAGGGAAGAGAAGCTTGCAGATACACCGCCATATGTAGGATTCGTCATGACCGAAACGAACAGCAAGCGCTCGCGGTCCAGTCTGGACAAAGCGGCACTGGTCTTCGCCATCTGCATCAGACTCAGTACGCCTTCCTGCATGCGCGCACCGCCGGATGCGGAGAACAGGATGAAAGGCAGACGCCGTTCGATCGCTTGCTCAATTGCACGCGTAATTTTTTCCCCGACAACCGAGCCCATGCTGGCCATGCGGAAGCGGGAATCCATAACCCCGATCACGATGCGGTTGCCGCCGAGCAAGCCCTCGCCAGTGATGATCGCTTCGTTCAAATTCGTGTTTGCCATATCCTGCTCCAGCTTTTCCAGATAGTCAGGGAACCCGAGCGGATTGGACGCGATCAGGTTCGCGTCAAACTCCTCTGTCAGGACACCTTCATCCAAAAGGGATTGCAACCGCTCTGGCGCGGACATGGAATAGTGAAACTGGCAGCCTTTGCATACGCGCAAGTTTTTTTCCAAATCCTTCGAGTAGTGGATCGTCCCACAATGTGGGCATTTATTCATCAATCCCTCAGGGACTTCCTTCTCCTTCGTACCCGCTTCCTTGCTAGCGTCGGTGGAAGCAGGGACACGTGCCAGCGTCTCGGAAGGGACAGTGGCAAATTTGCGCTTTTTCCCAAAAAGATCTTTTAGCACAGGTACACCCCACCTTTCTCATCAGTGAAGGATCGAGCCGAGTACATCCCGGACTTCGTTCAGTTCGCCTTCGGGCACAAGAATCTCGTATTGCTTCGAAACTCTCGCCTCGCGAACCTTGACCAAAAATCCTTCATCTGTCAAACGTTGCTGTATCCGTTCAGCTATTCTAGCGCTAGGAGCGATGTAGATGACCGTCCACATGCTGGCTTCCTCCTTCATCGTCCAATACAGGTCTGCATCATCATATCACAGCGCCAGCGCCCCTCGCAAATAGGAGTAAAATCTAGAGCTTGCTGTTCTCCAAGTGGTGCCTCATTCTCTCAACCGCGACAGTGACATCGCCTTCGCGAATCGCTTCCATGATCTCGCGATGCTCCTCCAATGCCATGCGCGCCCTGCCTTCCCGCGACAACGATTCAATCCGCACACTGTTGCTGTACTCTACCAAAGGCGTCCAGATGCGGTGCAAAATGGAGTTGCGGCTGGATCGGCAAATCACGCGGTGGAACTGGTAGTCTTCTTCTGTAGGAACCTCGCCTCTCTCTACCCGCTCTTGTGCGATCGCGAGAATCCGTTCCATTTCCTCGAAATGCTTGGGCGTGGCCCGTCTACAGGCGAGACGGACAGCATCGATCTCCAGCATCTTCCGCATTTCGATCAAGTCCTTCTTGGTTTTCGTATCCCGTAGGATAAAAAAGCCAAGAATATCGATCAGTCGGTTGTGCCGATAATGCTTGAGGAAAGTGCCTTCCCCGCGGCGCGTCTCGATGAGCCCGAGCAGCTCCAGCGCACGGAGGGCTTCGCGTACAGAGGAGCGACCAGCCCCTAATTGCTCAGACAACTCTCGCTCCGACGGAAGCTTGTCGCCAGGCCGTAAGTTTTGCTCCTGAATGATTGCATGCAATTGCAGGAGTATGCCTTCGTAAACCTTTCGATCTTGAGTCGAGTCGAGCACAATGATCCCCCTTAATGGCTGCTACTGGTGAAGTGAAGCACCCCCCACATATTCACGTCTGATACAGATGCTCGTGGAGGGTGTTTGACTGCACTTCCTTACACTTGCTGATAGGAAATGGCTGCCAGACTGGCTGTTTTCTCTTTTACTGCTTCCGGATCGACAGTGATGCGGGCAACGCCGCTCTCCATCGCTGCTTTGGCTACGGCTGCCGCCACATTTGGAGCAACGCGCGGATCAAACGGAGCAGGGATGACTTTTTCTGCGGAAAGCTCTTCTGGCGTGATCAGGTCCGCGATTGCGTACACGGCTGCCAGCTTCATGTCCTCGTTGATTTCAGTCGCGCGCGTATCGAGCGCCCCACGGAAAATGCCCGGGAAGGCAAGTACGTTGTTCACCTGGTTCGGGAAGTCGGAACGGCCTGTACCGACTACGGCTGCCCCTGCTTCTTTCGCCTCGCTCGGCATGATTTCCGGAGTCGGGTTCGCCATCGCGAAGATGATCGCATCGCGGTTCATGGAGCGAACCATGTCAGGAGTTACCGCGCCTGCTACAGATACGCCGATGAAGACGTCAGCGCCTTTCATCGCGTCAGCGAGGTCGCCTTGCAGCTTGCTGCGGTTCGTGATTTTCGCCATCTCTTCTTTTACCGGGTTCATCCCGAATTGACGGCCTTCGTACACGATTCCTTTTGTATCAACCATGATCACTTCTTTTACGCCCATGGAAATCAAAAGTTTCATGATCGCGATACCAGCAGCGCCCGCACCGTTCGCTACCACGCGGATATCTTCGAGCTTTTTGTCAACCACGCGCAGGGCGTTGATCAGGCCCGCAGCCGTTACGATTGCTGTACCGTGCTGATCGTCGTGGAAAATCGGAATGTTTGTTTCGCGCTTCAGGCGCTCTTCTACCTCGAAGCATGCCGGAGCTGCGATATCTTCAAGGTTAACACCGCCAAAAGTCGGTTCGAGCAGCTTCACAGTTTCTACGATTTTGTCTACATCAGTCGTGTTCAGGCAGATCGGGAATGCGTCCACGCCTGCGAACGATTTGAACAGTACAGCTTTTCCTTCCATCACCGGCATAGCGGCTTCCGGTCCGATGTTGCCGAGACCGAGAACAGCGGTACCATCGCTCACGACTGCAACGAGGTTGCCCTTCATGGTGTATTCGTAAACTTTGGATTTGTCGTCAAAAATGTCTTTGCAAGGCTCAGCAACACCAGGAGAATAAGCAAGGCTCAGATCGCGAGCATTGCGAACGGGAACCTTGGTCACTGCCTCCAGCTTCCCTTTATTTTTTCGGTGAAGTTCCAGCGCTTCCTCTCTCAAACTAGACATCCATTACCACTCCATTTCACGATAGTCTTTCTATGATTGCCTGAACAGCCTCTTTATTGCTTGAAAGCCCTAAGTGGTCTGACCACTTAACGAGTTATGAATTCAATATATAGCAAAACCTGTTATCCTGTAAACCTGCCGAAAACGGCGAAAAAGGGAGGACATTCCTCATCCTCCCCAATTTATGGGCAATTCTTTCTGGATTACGCTGTCACGTCCCACAATATCTCGCGCTTGCTCCAAAAATGACTCGTCCACCTCGACCCGAATGTCCTCCGGCAGGCGAATTGTCTGTCTTTTTCCCTCGTAAAACAGAATCACAGGAATCGTTCCTTTTTTTTCGACAAACAGCCGTTGCAAACGTTGCAGTGTCGAATCGTGCTCCTGCTGGGCGGAAATTTTGACAAACAACACCGTCTCGGCGGTCGGCGCTTGCAGTGTCTCGGCATCCCAAAAGCGCGATGCGAGCAGCTTCACCATGTCATCCTGATGATCCACCCGCGCTTCGGCTACGACCATCCGCTCTTTGCCGAGCAAGTCGCCGTACTTGGCAAACACTTGCGGAAAGACGACCAGCTCCACCTGCGCGGTTTTGTCCTCCAGCACCAAAAACGCCATCGGGTCGCCCTTTTTCGTCTGGATGCGCTTTTCTTCCGTAATCATTCCGAACACTTTCACCGTTTTGTCGCGGGCCAGCTCGCTGAGCGCCGAAATAGCCGTCACTTCGGGGCGGGCAGCCACGTGCGCATACTGGTCGAGCGGATGGCCGGAAATGTACACGCCGATCAGTTCCCGTTCTTCTTTCAGCTGCTGGGCGCGTGACATCGGCGGCACTTCCGGGTATTCAGCCGGCTCGCGCAATGGCGCCGCTTGTTCTTCTCCCGCAAACAGGTCGAGCTGATTCGCGTCGCGCTCGATCCGCTTCGCATTCGTCTTGCCGACCGCCTCGTCCAAAAGCAGCAGCAACTGGCTGCGGTGACCAGGCAGCGAATCCAGCGCCCCGCAGAGCGTCAGCGATTCTACCACTCGTCTGTTCACGAGACGCGCATCTACTCTGGCGCAAAAATCGAAAACGTCCCGATACGGACGCACAGCCCGTTCTTTTACAATCGATTCGATCGCTCCATAGCCGACGTTTTTGACGGCAGCAAGCCCGAAACGAATCGCATCTTGTTCGACTGCAAAGGACGCCGTGCTTTTGTTGACATCCGGCCCCAGCACGCGAAGCCCCAGGCGCCGCGCCTCCTCCGTGTACTCGGCGATTCTCGTCTGCGAGCCGATCGACAGCGACAAAAGGGCTGCCATAAAAGCAAGCGGATAGGTCGCTTTCAAATACGCCATCTGGTAGGCGATGACCGCGTAGGCGACAGAGTGCGCTTTATTGAAGCCGTAATCGGCAAAGCGGACGATCAGATCGTACACTTGATGACCAAGCTCTTCGCCGTAGCCTTGACGGACGCAACCAGCCACGAACTTTTCCCGCTGCTCGGCCAACAGCTCGCGTTTTTTCTTTCCGACCGCCCGGCGCAAAATGTCTGCCTCACCCAAACTGAAGCCAGCGAGCGTAGACGAGATTTGCATAATTTGCTCCTGGTAGATCATGAAGCCGTGCGTCTCGCGCAAGATCGGCTCAAGCACCGGATGCGCGTAATGCACAGCGCTCTGGCCGTGCTTGGCGGCGATGTACTGCGGGATAATTTCCATCGGTCCCGGCCGATACAAGGCCAGCACAGCGATAATATCGTCCAGACTGGTCGGCTTCAGGTCGCGGAGCACGTTGCGCATCCCGCCGGACTCCAGCTGGAATACCCCTGTCGTCTCGCCGCGCGACAACATGCGGAACGTATTCGGATCATCCGTCGGAATGCTCTCCAGCTCAATCGCAATCCCCTGTTCATGCAGATGACGAAGTGTCTCCTGAATGATCGTCAAGTTGCGCAAGCCGAGAAAATCCATTTTCAACAGACCGACTTCCTCCAGCACCTCCATCGGATACTGCGTCAGTGCCAAGCCTTCGCTGCCCGTCTGCAACGGAACATAGCTGGTCAGCGGCTCCCGCGAGATCACGACGCCCGCCGCATGTGTCGAAGCATGGCGCGGCAAACCTTCCACGCCTTTTGCTGTCTCGATCAAAAGGGCGGCCTGTCTGTTTTCCTGGCACAGCTTGCCGATGTCCGGAATGAGCTTCATGGCACGGTCAATCGTCATGCCGGGAGATTGCGGAATCATTTTCGCTACCCGGTCGACGATCCCGACGGACAGGCCGAGTGCCCGGCCTACGTCGCGCACCGCAGCGCGAGCCGCCATCGTTCCAAACGTAATAATCTGGGCCACGCGGTCGTGACCGTATTTTTTCGCCACGTAATGGATGACTTCGTCGCGCCGCTCCACGGAAAAGTCGATATCGATATCGGGCATCGTCACCCGCTCCGGATTGAGAAACCGTTCAAACAGCAGATTGAAATGAAGCGGGTCTACGTTCGTTATTTTCAATGCGTAGGCGACGAGGCTTCCGGCAGCAGAACCCCGCCCTGGTCCGGTCGGAATCCCGTGCTGATGGGCGTAGCGCATGAAGTCCCAGACGATCAGGAAGTAATCGGTAAAGCCCGTGCCTGTAATGATCGACAGCTCGTGATCGAGACGCGCCTGTATGTCCGGCGTGATTGTCTTGTACCGCTCCCGGCAGCCTTGCTCGCATAGCGAACGCAAATATTGCGTCGAATCCCGGCCCTCCGGCAAGGGAAATTCCGGCAAAATGTGCGCCCCAAACGACAATGTGAGGTTGCATCTGTCCGCGATTTTTCCCGTGTTGGCAAGCGCTTCGGGTACGTAAGAAAAGGCGGCGGCCATTTCTGCTTCGCTTTTCAAATAGTATTGGTCGGTTTCGTAGCGGAAGCGGTTTTCCTCGTCGATGGTCTTGCCCTCTTTGATCGCGAGCAAAATATCGTGCTGGCGATGCTCGTTTTGCTTCACGTAGTGCACATTGTTCGTGACGACCAGCGGGATGCCCGTCTCCTGGCTCAGCTTGACCAGACGGGCATTGAGTCTGCGCTCGCTCTCCAGGCCGTGGTCAGCCAGCTCCAAAAAGTAATTCGCCTCGCCAAAAACGCGAAGGTGCCACAAGGCTGCTTCTTTCGCTGCCTCGGCTTCGCCAGCCAGCAAAAGCTGCGCAACCTCGCCCTGCTGGCAGCCGCTAAGGGCGATCAACCCTTCCGCATGCCGGACCAGCACTTCTTTGTTCAGGCGGGGAATCATGTAGTTTCCATCCGTATTGGCGATCGTGGCGAGCTTCAACAGATTGCGATAGCCCGCCTCATTTTCGGCAAGCACGATCAAATGGCTCGGGGGAGGCGCATTGCGCACGCGATCTTGCAAATTTCCTTCGATCACGTACAATTCCATCCCGATAATCGGCTTGATCTGGTTTTCTGTACATGCTTTATAAAAAGGGACAGCGCCATACAGATTGGCGTGATCCGTAATCGCCAGCGCAGTCATGCCCAGCTCTTTGGCACGCTCCACCAGCGCATCAATCCGCGCCGCTCCGTCTAGCAGGCTGTACTCCGTATGAACATGCAAATGGACAAAGGAGGTCATCTGGTTCCTTCCTCTCCTGTTTACGACTCGAATCGTGTAGTAGCTTTCTCTCTATCATTATACCGAAAGTAAGAGGATCGTGGGGAAACAAGAACGAACGTTCTTGTTTGAATTTGACCTTTCTTGCTTTGATTTGGTAGGATAATACCAGATTTGTTGGAAAGGATGAAGCCATCTATGTGGTCGGCCTTTTATTTGACCGGCGTTCTCGCTTCACTTGTAGCCAGCGTCTACTTCAGCATCCACGCACGCAGAAGAGGCATCCACCCGCTGGAATCCAGAATGACGCTGGGCAAAATGAACATCGCACTCGGCATTCTCGTATCTTTGTTCGGGCTTAACCAGTTTACGTTTGATACGCTCGATACGATCCGCATCGTGGTCGCGATCATCATGCTGATCGTCGGTGTGCTGAACCTGTACCTGGGAACCCGCAACTTTTTGCACTATCGCAGCGCCTGGCAGGCAGAATTGAAAAAAGGCAGCTGAGAGCTAAAAAAGCATGAGAACAGAGCGATTGTTCCACATGCTTTTTTCTGTATGGGGCAGCATTAAGCGAAGAAGCAGCATGCTGAAATACTTTTCCTGTTTTCCCAATCGTTTGCCATGGCTAAACGCAATTAGTTCTCGCTATAATCAGTTTGTGTGACATTCTATTGTTTCCGACAACCTGAGCGCAGTGCCGACGGTTGTCTTTTTTTATGCTTTTTCAAAAGGAATCATTTTCCTGTTAGCGCAATTCTTCTGCCTTGGCCCACATCTCTTCCGGATTCAGCTCGTAGATGCCCTCTTCGCGGTACATATAGTGGTTCATGACAAATTCGCGGCGAATCGTCGCGTAATCGTCGTGAAACTGGCGGATGTAGTCATTGATTTCCTGTTCCTTGTATTTGCGGCCAAACTCCAGCCCCCGCACCATGTATTCGAACACGATCAGCTTTTTCTTGCGCTGGGCCGGAATCTGCTTGAGCTTGCCGTCGGGGGTCAGGAAGCTTTTGATTACGTGCATCTGATCCGCTGCCATCTGGGACCTCCTCTGCTCCTCGGTCGTTTTGGTTTCCTCATCTGCAAAAAGGTCTTCCTCCATCGTACCTTTCGCCCGTTCCAACACATTCAAAATCGCCTGGGTTTGCCGCTTCATGTTCGCTTCGTGCAAATAAAAGTAAATCGTGTTTTTGTCACGCCGCTCGTAGACGATTCCTGCATCGCGCAGCTTCGCCATATGGTGTGTAATCGTCGGCGGCGTCACTCCGAGCTTCCCTGCCAGCGCCTGCCCGTGCAGCGGTCCATTTGCCAACATGGCCAAAATCCGCACGCGAGTCGGGTCGCCGAGCGCTTTGTAAAAGGTGACGAGTTTATCGAGTTGCAAAAGAGATGCTCCTTTCTTCGGGAAAATGTGCTTTCGGTTCTAATTAGATATTTTTCTAATTAGATGATAGGTTATTTTTGTTTGGTTTGTCAATCAGGAGGGCGGGAAAGACGCCGCGGTTCGCGAAGCCCTGCACTGCGGCCACTTCCCCAATCAAAAAGCAAAAAAGAGCAGCCCCCCAAAGAGACTGCCCTCACCAACGATCCACAATTACCGATCAATAATCTGCGCCGTAATCATAGCCTGCCCCACAAGCTGCTCGCCGTGGTAAACCGACACCTCGACCTTACCGAAGCGGCGGCTGATGTCCAAAAGTCGCGGCTGCACCTGTATGTGGCTCTCCATCTGCACCGGCTTCAAAAAGTACACCGTAATATTTTCCGGCACCATGTCGCCGCGGCGATGCTGACGCAGCAAGTTACAGGCCGCTTCGACCATCACTGTCGTCATGATGCCACTGGCGATCGTTCCCAGGTGATTCGTCATCTGCGGCGTGACGTCGCCCAAGTAAATCAGCTCGTCTGCCTGACGCTCCTCGCGGAAATGCGACATGATCAGGTTCGGAAATGTTTCACTCATCTGCGGCTGCTTCGCCGTAAACTGGAGCGCCTTCAACACGTCGTTGCGGCTCAGCACGCCCACCAGCTTGCGATAATTGTCCACGACCGGCAACAGCTCGATCCCTTCCCACACCATCATGTGCGCCGACGAAGCGACAGACACGCGCGGCGAGGTCGTGATCGGATTTTTCGTCATGACCTTGTCGATCGTCGCCGTCTCCTCGTGGCCGATAATATCTTTCGAAGTCACGATCCCGATGAGCCGCATTTGCTCATCGACAACCGGAAAGCGCGTATCTTGATACAGCTCCGTGTACTGGTGCCATTTGGCGACTGTGTCGGACGGCAGCAGCACGGGCGTTTCCGCCAGCGGCTTCAGCACATCCTCGACCATGACGATTTCTTTTTTGATCAAACGGTCGTAGATGGCCCGGTTGATCATCGATGCTACTGTAAACGAGTCGTAGCTCGACGAAATGATCGGCAAAGCCAAACGATCCGCCAACTGCTTGATTTCCTCGCTCGTATCGAAGCCACCCGTGATCAGGACGGCCGCTCCTTGCTGCAAGGCAATTTTGTGCGCCTGATAACGGTTTCCTACAATTAATAGACTGCCCGCGTCGATATAGCGCATCATCGCTTCCAGCTGCATCGCACCGATGACGAATTTGTTCAGCGTCTTGTGCAGCCCTTCCCGTCCGCCAAGCACATGGCCGTCGACGATGTTCACCACTTCCGCGAAAGTCAGCCGCTCTATGTTTTCTTTGTGCTTCTTCTCGATTCTCACTGTGCCGACACGTTCGATCGTACTGACGTATCCTTGTGTTTCCGCTTCCTTGATTGCGCGGTAGGCCGTACCCTCACTCACATCCAGGTCTTTGGCGATCTGCCGCACGGAAATCTTCGAACCGATCGGAAGGCGATCAATATGTTGCAAGATTTGTTCATGTTTCGTTGCCATATTGCTAATCCCCCTTCCTGGTCTCCCACCCGTTCCAATGTACGTGCGCTCCTTCGACCAATATACCCGAAGGCGCGACAAAAAAAAAGGGTAGCTTTTTTCAAGCTACCAACTCAGAAAGTATATCATTAAGGGGGTTTTCATCGTGCTTTTATCTTACCCAAGGAATATTACAGGATTATTACAGAGCCGTTACAGTTTCGTTTCAGTTTTCCTATCCCAGCCAATTCGCCAAAAGTCCCTGAACCAGTCCGATAATCCCGCCAAGAATAAAGCCGAGGACCGTAATCATCCGGAACTCTTTTCCCGAGATGCCGACCACCATTTCTTCGATCCGTTCGATCGGGAAGCCTTCCACCTGTCTCGTAACAATATCGCGAATCGCTAGACGGGAAAAGATTTTCTCGACGTTTGTCTGCAAAGACTCTACCATCCATTTCGCCAGGCGCGGAACGAGATCGTTTGTGACGGTTTGCTGAATCGGCGCGGTCAGGCGCGACATAGGCTGATCCACGAGTTGCAGGCTCTGCGCTTCGATTCTCGCAAAAAGCGCGCGGGACCAGTCGTCGAGCTGATCGTGGCCGAGCCACTCCACCAGTTCCCCGACCGTTTTATCCAGCAGCTTGTCCGCCTCTTTGCGCAAAAACTGTTGCAAGCGCTCAGCCATCTCCGGGCTTTGCAAAAGCTCATCGAGATGCGGAACAATTTTGCCAATGATCTTGTCGTCTCCAAGAAACATGCCGACCAGCCCACCGAACATGCCCCCGCCTCCGCCGAGCATGCCTTTGACCATGCCTTGCAACGTTTGCTGTCCTTGCGGGGAGTACAAATACTCGCGAATCCGGCCCAGCATATGCTGACTCGCCGAAGTCACCGCCCCGTCCAGGCGATCTATGCCTGCTTGTGGAAGCAGATCGCGCAGTTTTGTTTCTTCATATTGTGTAAACAGCTGCTGGACAAAAGAATGCCATTTTTGCTGGACAGGGACGCGTACCGCTTCGCTCCATCCTCCGTCCTCGGTAAAAAGCTGGGGCACTGCCCGTTGCAGCGTTTGGCGCAACGTACGCTCATCCGCCATCCAGTCCGCAGCCAGGTTGTTCATCCAGCCCGCCAGCGTATTTTCCAGGTCGCCCTGGGCCAGCGCCCGCCTGACGCCTTCTGTCGTAAGCAAATGCTCCTCCACTAATCTGCCCATTTGTATCGCGATGTCGTCCCGCCTTCTCGGGATCAGTCCCGGGGTGAACGGAAGCTTCCAACTGCCGATATACCAAGGCTTGAGCGGTCGAAACAGCATGCGGATGGCGAGTTCGTTCGTAACGCCGCCGATCACAGAGCCTACGCCGATATTCACTAATACTATCCACAAGTTCATAAATACTAACAACCTTTCTTCTCTGCATGGCACCAAACGATTTGGCTACTCATACCATAGACTAACTTTATGCCTGATGGGAAGGGGATAGCCATGTCTTACGTTCCAACCATCGTCGTCGGATACGAGCCAAAGACGGAAGTAGACCTTTACCTGCCCCAGGCGCAAATGCGCAAATGGAATCTTTCTTCGCCCACAGCTACTGTCCAATTCGGAAGCAAAACGGTTCGCGCCCGTATCAGCGGCATTGATCGCAGCAACCAAACGCTTATCCGGCCTGCCTTGGCCCAGTCGCTCCGGCTGCCTACAGGAGGGCCCATGCTTGTGCGCTACAACGCAGATCAGCAAACTCTTGTTGTCGGGCCGTATGTAGGGATTCTCGTATCCTCTTACAATGCCCAATTTCCGCAATCCCCGTTTGGACCATTGTCCCCTTTTTTCAACGAAGTAGCCGATATTTGCCGCAAGCGCGGAGGGATTATCTGCGCATTCCGCCTACAGGACGTCAACTGGGATGCCGGGATCGTGCGCGGTCTTGTTCGCCGGGGCGGAGTGTGGCGCCAAAGAGTCTTGCC
This sequence comes from Brevibacillus sp., assembly GCF_003521185.1. Lineage (NCBI taxonomy): Bacteria > Bacillati > Bacillota > Bacilli > Caryophanales > Paenibacillaceae > Brevibacillus > Brevibacillus sp. The sequence goes on along the minus strand of NZ_DOTK01000039.1, from coordinate 41,551 downwards.
GTTGCCCCAATGTATTTACAATCGGCTCGTATCCCGTCAGCGGGAGCGCAGCGAGCAGATGGCCAACTGGTTGCAACGGTGCAAAGACGCCAACATTCCGTTTTTCAACGAACACTTTTTAAACAAGTGGCACGTGCATTCCGCTCTGCAAGATCAGGAGAGTGCTTCCGAACATCTTCCAGCCATGGTTCGCTATCAAAGTCTGGAAGATTTGCGGACGATGCTGTCCGAGCACCGGACGGTTTATGCAAAGCCGGCAAACGGCAGCATGGGTCGAGGGATTATCCGGCTGCGCCGAACGCAGGAGGGATATCAGCTCGCTCGCCCGGGCGGGTTTGGCAAAACATTTTCCAGCATAACGGGCTTGCATCAATATTTGAGCAAACAGACAAAAGGCAAACCTTATTTGCTGCAACAAGGTTTACCATTGATCGGCCTTCACGGACGGCCGACTGATTTTCGTGTATTGGTGCAAAAAAACCGGGCAGGCGAATGGGCCGTTACATCTATGGTTGCCCGTTTGGGATTGAATCGCATCGTTTCCAATATATCCAGAGGCGGCCAGATGATGACGCCCCTCCAGGCTCTGCGTGCCTGTGGGCCTTGGGCCAGTTCGGTTCGCCCATCCCCAGCCACACTAAAAGCTGTGGCGTTGAAGCTGTCTGTCTTGCTCGAAGAGGCGCTGCCCGGCCATTACGCTGAATTTGGTGTCGATCTCGGCGTCGATGTCCGCGGGCAAGTATGGCTATTGGAGGTTAACAGCAAGCCGTCCAAAACGGCCAATACCGTTCCTTTGCCTGAAGGCGTGGAAGAACCGCCCCGCCGCGCCCGGCCTTCCGTCGTACGCATGCTGGAATACGCATCATACATCAGTGGTTTTCCCCGGTCAGCCAAAACTAAAACCAGAACGGCAGCAGGAAAACCGAAGAGCAAGAAAAACAGGCGAAGGTGACCCACATGAGAGCAGACGAGCGAAGTCTTGGCATCATGACGCGCTGCCAAGGCTCCCACTTTGTAGACAAAGGCTATTACAAAAAGCTGACGCTTTACGGACGCAAGCACGGGATGCGTGTCTTCGTGTTCTCGCCGCGTCAGGTCAACTTTTCCTCGCGAACCGTAAGAGGCTTCGAGTACCGCAACGGATCATGGCAGCCGAACACTTTCCCGCTCCCCGCCTTGATCTACGATCGGTGCTTCGTTGGCCCATCTTATCGCCACTATAAACCATTTGTGGAAAAGTTGCAAAACGATCGCAACATTACATTTTTGGGGCATGGCCTGTCCGGCAAGTGGCAGGTGCACCAGATGCTGACCCAATCGCCGCAACTGGCTTCCCTGTTGCCGCCGACCGAAATTTTATCGCTCGCCACGGTGAACGACATGCTGCAACAATACGGCGCCGTCGTCATCAAGCCAATGGCGGGAACGCATGGAATCGGCGTCGTGCGCATCAAGGAAACCAAAAGCGGCTACGAGGCCACAGGGCGGAACCGGGAGAACCAGCCGTTCCGCAGACTGATCCGCGACTCCGCCGGATTGAAAACTTTTATCGCCTCGTTCACTTCTGGTCGCAAGTTCCTTGTACAGCCCTATCTGAAGCTGCACACACCGGACGGCACCCCTTTTGATGTGAGGGTGCTCGTGCAAAAAAACGGGCAGGGTGATTGGGAGACAACCGGCAAGGCGGTCCGCTTGGGCGACAAGCGAAGTATCACCTCCAACCTGCACGGAGGCGGTAAAGCACAGCCGCTCTCCGCTTTCCTATCTCGTCATTTCAAGCCTGCCGTCCACTCCAAAATCGAGACGACCATCAATCAGGTGGCAGAAAAATTGCCACGCTTTTTGGAGGAGTGCCACGGCAGACTGGTGGAGCTGGGAATCGATGTCGGGATTGATACATCCGGAAACGTCTGGATTATCGAAGTCAACAGCAGGCCCGGCAGGACTGTCTTTCGCTTGATTGACGACCCGATCGCCAAACGTCACTCGATTACCCAGCCCGTTCGATACGCCCACTATCTCATGAAAGAGCGCGTAGGAGGTTACTAAGCATGGAAACGTTCAGAATGCGACTCCGCTTCCTTTCCAATCCCCGTGTCAGCGGGATCATCCTGCCGACTAATCTCTTCTCCAAGCTACAGCTGCGCCATCGGCAAAAAATCAAGGTCATGCTGGGCAAAAAGGAAGTCGTCGCAACCGTACTGCAAGACAAGCGGAATCCGGAAGCAAACGTCATCAAGGTGACGACGCTGTTGCAATCCGAGCTTGGCATTCCTCACGGCGGCTTGATCCAGCTCAAGCAAGAAGACTCGGCGCTGCGCATCGGTCCGGCTATCGGGATTGTCACCACAGGAATCCGCAGGGACTCGCGGCAGCCAATCGGCCCGCGCACCTCTTTTTTCTACAAGCTGCTACAAGCTCAGGAAGGAAAAGGCGTCTTTTACTACATCTTCTCCCCGCACGACGTGGACTGGAGCACGAATACCGTCAATGCCTGGTTTTTGCGCAAGGGCAAAACAGGCGGATACTTCTGGAAAAAGATGGTCACAGCCATGCCGGATGTGGTCTACGACCGAATCCCTTCCCGTTCAGCGGAGAAGCATGAAGCTGTCAGGGAGTTCAAATACAAGCTCGCCAGCTACCCGAACATGCCGATGTTCAACCAGGGCTTTTTCAACAAGTGGGGAGTTCACCAATTGCTCTATCCGAACCCGGAAGTCAATGAGCATATCCCGGAAACGTACACCTCCCCGTCCCTCACCACTGTGCGCAATTTGCTGCGCAAGTATCCGATCGTCTATTTGAAGCCGAAAAACGGCAGCCTCGGTTACGGCATCGTGAAGGTCGTCAGACAATCCGGCGGCGGCTATACCGCTTCTTACCACAACGGCAGCGGAAATGTGAAACGGCAGTTTTCCAAGCTGTCCAGTCTGTACCAGCATGTGTTCCGCAGCCGTCGCGTAGGCGGTTATTTGGCGCAGCAAGGCATCCCGCTCAAAACATTCCACGGACGCCCGTTTGATTTCCGCGTCCATTTGCATAAAAACCAGCAAAACGAATGGGTCGTGTCCTGCACGGCCGCCAAAGTAGCCGGTTCCGGCAGCGTGACGACACACGTGCGCACAGGCGGCACCGTCATCCCTGGCGACGAATTGCTGCACCATTTGTACGGAAAACAAAAAGAATTGATGTCCGAGCGGGTCAGCGAAGCATCCATCCGCCTCGCTACCGCGATTGAGCAGGCAAAAGGAATCGACCTTGGCGAACTCGGTCTGGACATGGGAATCGACATCCACGGCCATGTCTGGATGTTCGAAGCTAACTCCAAGCCGGGACGCTCCATCTTCAAGCATTCCAGACTGAGGCAGGCAGACCAGGAATCCCGCAAGCTTCTCGTCGACTACAGTTGTTATTTGGCCAATTTCTAGGCGCATGCAACTAGCACCGTTTTTCAGGAAGGAGGAACACCCATGCTTCAGCAGCGCTCCGGGTGGCTGACCATCCTCCCAAGCGGCAAATGGTTCATACAGCTACCTCGGCAAGCTCTAGGCAAGCGGTCGCAAAAAAAGTTATTCGCAAGCCTCGGCCCCTTTTCTCATCACAAACGGGTGTACACCGGCTTGCCGGCGATGCAGCCAGGACGTTTTCGAACGAGAATCAACTGGAAAATGATCAACAGCGAGTCACTGAAGCTAGGTCCGCTCATCGGCATTTTGACCGTTGGTGAAGGCACGGCCTTTGTGGGAAATCGCGAAAACTTCAAAGACATCTCACAATCCGGCAAGCGATGGGGCGCACTCGTGTACGTCTTCACTCCCCAAGGCATCAACTGGGAGAAAAAGAAGGTTCGCGGCTATTTGTACAACCAAAAGCAAAATTTGTGGCAAGAAGTCATCCTTCCTTTCCCGCATGTCGTCTACAACCGCATCCCAACCCGCAAAGCCGAGCAGCGGCCCGACGTCAAAAAAGCTTTGGCCCGCATCGACGAACTGCCTAACGTCACCTTGTTCAACCGTTGCTTTTTTGACAAGCAAGAGCTTTTCTCCATGCTGAAAAAACACCCTGAGGTGCAGACCTATTTGCCGGAGACGAAAAAGCTCGATACGCTCGCCCGCTTCAAAGGCTTTTGCAACGAGCATCGCTTTGTGTACCTCAAGCCCGTGCGCGGCAAAGCCGGAGAAGGAATCATGCGCATTGAATACAAAAATGACGGCTGGCGTCTTCAGCGGCTGAAGGAACAAAAGGCCGTCACGCGCCGTTTTTCCAATCTGGACGATTTATGGAAGCATGTGAAGAGCCATGTGCGGCAGCAGCGGTACATCATGCAGCAGGGGATACGCAGGGCACGCTTCAACGGCAAGCCGTTTGACGTTCGGGTGCTGGTGCAAAAAGACGGCAAAGGCGAATGGGGCGTAACCGGGGTCGGCATCCGGCGTTCCGGGTCGCAAAGCATTACTACGCACGTGCCTCGCGGCGGCTCCATCCACTCTTTGTCTTCCGTTCTCCAGTCTTTGTTCAAGGCAGATCCGGAAAAGATGGAAAACTCGATTCACGAGACAGCACTTGCCATCGCCCGCGCTTTGAATGAGGAAATCCCGGATCTGGCGGAAATGTCAATGGACCTCGGCCTGACAGAAGACGGCAGTCTGTGGTTTTTTGAAGCCAATGCCAAACCGGAGAAGTTCGATGAGCCTTCCATCAGGCGATTGTCTTTGTCCAACCTCATCCACTACGCTCAGTACGTGTCGCGATTGCAAAACGGGCGTGAAGCCGCCGCAGGGTAATCGCCATGATAAAATCGTTGAAATACGTACTCCTGCCTCCACAAGCACTGGCCGAATCTCAGGCAACCTTGGTGAGATTTGCCCGTCAGGAAGGGGAGCGGCGCATCACCCAGCACGCAATCGAATGGCTCGCGCGCCTGACCCCCAAGATGCTTTCCAAACAGGAAACCAGTGTCGCTCTTGCCATGAACGGGAAGCACGTAGTCGGACTGTTCGCTGTTTCTCGCTGTGGACTGGGTCATTCCTTCCTGGTTGTAGATAAGCGCTACCGCCATCGCGGAATCGGCAAGGCACTGACGGAACACATCTGTCAGTGTCTGCCCAAACTGTATGTGCGCGTAGGTCTGGATAATGAGGCAAGTCTTTCCTTTTTCCGAACGTTGGGCTTTGAGCCTGTCAAAGCGAGCATCGGGCCAGCGGGCAAACCTACGCTTTGGCTCGCCTATGGCCATTGGACTCTCACCGATTTACAGGAACATGCCGGCTGATGGTCCGGCATGTTTTTTCTTCCTAATGCGAATTCTTTTGCTTCATCGATTCGTGCATGAGTAAAACCACCTTGGTAAAAATACCTCGTGGAGGTGGTCTTACCCATGACCTACACAAACAACCAAAATCAAATGCAATCTGGACAACAACAATTTCTCGGAGCGATGACTCCAGCAGGGGCTATGCTTCAACCAGGGTACGCCGGAACAAACGTTCAGGAGGTACAACACTGGAATCACGGTGGACATGCCCAATCGATCGGGACTCCTACATACGGCATGCCTGCGGGCGGCGGTATCGGCCAAGGACAGTCCATTTTCTCTCCAGGCTTCGCGGGTACAAACGCACAGGAGGTCAGACAGCTGAACCACAGCTATCAGGCTCCGCAAGCACAAGGCTACAACCAGCAACAAGCTTATGGTCAGCAACAGCAAGGCTATGGACAAAACCAGGCATTGCAATCCATCATGCACCAATCGGGAGGCTACATTCCGGCTCAGCCTGCGTACCAGCAATCGTACGGCGCCGGCATCAATTCGATTTTCTCTCCCGGTTTTGCCGGAACAAACGCGCAGGAAGTGCGCCAGCAAAATCAACCGGGATACGCTGGCTACACAGGTCAGCAGCACTATGCTGCACAAACTTCCTATCCTCCTGCGCTGACAGGCAGCATCTTCTCTCCTGGATTCGCGAATACAAACGTTCAGGAAGTGCGTCAGCTCAACCAAGGCGGCCATGCTTCCCCAACCGCGCAAGGCGGGTATGGCATGCAGGCAAACTACAACCAGCCGCAGCAATATCAGCAACACCAGCCTTCGATCGGCCTTGGGGCACAATCGATTTTCTCTCCTGGCTTCGCCGGAACCAACGTGCAAGAAGTTCGTCAGTTGAACGCGCCTGGTCAGGCAGCAGCGCCACATACAGGTTCGATCTTCCCGGGATCTTACTAGACTGCGACTTCTTCACACTATCGAGAAACGTAACAATCAGCTAAACATTGTATAGGAACGAAAAATAACAAAAAGAATGCTGGCGTAACTTTCTACGTGCAGCATTCTTTTTTTGTTAAAGTAATCCGTTACTTATTACTTGGGACGGTTCAGTTTCACAATCAAAGCTACAATTGCTGCTATAAATAGGATCAGGATTATGATTCCTGGCACCCCAATAGCCGACATTCATACCCCTCCTTTCACAGCCCTTATAAATACCATTTTTCACCAAAAACACTAGAAAGTAAAGTTGTCATTATATTTTATCAATTAATAATTAACAAAAATTAACTATATTATTTACAAATAAATAAAATTAAGGTTAATATTGTAAATGGAAATATTTTCATGCATAGGAGGATGATTAATTTGAAAAAGATTTTTTCAGTTATGTCTGCAGCAACATTGTCTCTAGCACTATTAACAGGAAGCGCTTTTGCTGCCGAAACACCCTCTACAAAAGCCTCTGCTAGCATAGATTATTCAACCGTAAGTAACGAAATGATTAAACAAAAGCTTATAGAAATTGCTAATAAATATGATATTAACGAAGTAATTGAGGGTGAGGATCTGGAATTTATCAAGACGTACGGAACTAGAGTTATTTCAGTCCCCCAAAAAACCACCAGTAACCAAATACAAGCAAAAGCTGTTACTGATTCGGTAAAAACACACAAAGTAAAAGGTGCAGCCGACAATGACGTGTTCGCTGGCTCTATAAAAGGTACTCTCGAAACAGCTCTAGGCATTTGGCAAAATACTATTGAAGGAGATATAACCACCAAAGTGACCAGCGGAACTCCTGACTCCTATAAAACAGATGTACGGATTGTGGGATACGGTGTTGTTGGTACTAGCGGTACATATATTGGCAAAACTGTTGACGAGACTTACACAAGTGGTTGGACAAAGAGCAAGAAAAAATCTTGGACATATACTTTAGATCGAGTTTTTTACGGGAGTGTAGCTTACCTTACAATTGATGTTGTTGCTTCTGTAAGTGGAGAAGATGGTGAATTAGAAATTACATCTGACTAAAGTGTGCCTTTAACTACGAGAAACGTAAAACACCAGGTTCAACTTGCCTATAACGAAACAATGCAAATTACACGACAATCAATGAACCGAATAAAAGGACTACTGCCACCTGAAACGGAACCAGCAAGGTTAACTATACAGACCGTCCCCTCACATTGGCATCAACAGACCGCAAGCCTGTCGATCAAAAAAAGCGTGACCGCCCTTAAAGACGGTCACGCTTTTTCACTTGTAGACATGGTGCGCTGTTCCTCGACGGCGGCAAACAGGGCGTGCAACTGCGCCAGGCTCGTCTCGTCGACTGTGAACGTGAAGCTGTCGAACAAATAGGCGTCGCGTTCCACCCCGACACAGGACAAGCCGGAGCTTCCCGCTGCGAATTGGGCGGCTACACATGCCTCTGTCTGCTCCAGTTGCTCGCGGACAGCCACATGCGTTTCCAGTGCGGTCCGAAACGTATCCATCACCTTCGCCAGCCGCTCATCCTGACGGGCCAAGCGGTACAGCGCCAACTCGATTTGCAGCCAGCAAGTCGTGTAAAAATGAAATTCCAAAAACAGAGTCGCAAGAGCGGCACGCAACGGCTGATCGTCACCAGTAGCTTGCATCTGTTCAAAACAGGCGTAAGCCTCCTGCTTTTTCTCCTGGATCAGGTCGTAATGGCTGACGGCACCGCGGTAAAACTTGCGAACGACGTTGTACAAAAGCTCAGGCGTGCGAGGCGGAAGACCCCGATGTCTGTTGGAACTGTCACGCATGATCGTTTCCCCTCTCTTCCACCGACCTTCCTCTCTTCATTGTACAACACTCGCCAGCTCGTAGCGCGTCTTGCCTGCTTTTTACTCTTTCCCGTTTTTCCAGTAATCGTAAGCGTGGATGGCGTGGCCCATGTACGATTCGTACGGCGCAAGCGATTTCGTCACCTGCTTTAGCTGCCGCTCCATCTCGGTCATCCCTTCCTCGTAAAACGAGATGCCGCTCCCTTCGTGACTTTCCTTCGTTTCCACGGCGACGACAATATTTTTCTGGATGCTTTGCGCGTACGCCAGCTGCTGCTCTACCAGTCCGACGATTCGGTCTGCTGAATCGCGAAAAGCCATCAAGGTCGTATGATCCATCTGCTGAATCATCCAGTGGGAAAACGGCAGATCAGGCTGTCCCGGCACTGGCGTATGATCCAGCCACGCTGCGAGATCGACGCTTGCTTCCAGTTCGCCGTCTCGCTTCGTCTCCTCCACGAACGCTTCAATATTGCCCATCCACTGGCGCAATACCTCGTCCTTGTCTTCCCGCCAGACAGGCATGACATATGGCTCGATATCGAGGTGGATGCCGTGAAACTGTTCGTCCTCGCTGACGGAGCGGTTGTACGCCTTCACCCAGTTGACGAGCTTCATGATTTTCCCTTTGCTCTCAGCCAGCGCCCAGATCGGATGACCGCCCATGGCGTGCACTTCGATCCCCGCAGCTTTAGCTTGGCGGACAAAATCACGATAATAGGAAGGCGGCTGTTCCAAATCAAGCCGGACGTACAACAGGTTGACCCCGTTCTGTTTGGCAAAGGCGAGAATTTCCGCTTTTTCTGTGCCGATCAATTCGGCTCGCCATATATAGGTGCCTCTGTAACGCGCTTTCGGAACCGGCTCCAACGGCGCAGCCTCCTTCCAATGCCGATAATCGTGGATCGCCACACCGGAAAAGGAGGGATGATCTCCCAGCTTTTCCGGCAAAAGCGCAAGCTGGCGGTTCATCTCCACCGCGCCTTCTTCGGCGAAGGAAGCGTGATCGTCGCTGAGCTTTTTCATGTTGACTGCCACCATCACCCGTTTGCCCAGCTTGTCCGCTTCTCTCAGCTCATCCTCGACCAGCGCAAGGATGCCGTTGTTCCCGGCGAGCGTATCGCGGTACGCCATGATGCACACCGTATCAAACTGCTCGATCATCCACTCGGACACGAAAACATCTTTTTGATCCGGCATGGATATATCGTCGAGCCAAAAAGCGATCGCCGCACTCGTCACAAGGTCGGGCTGCCGTTTCACTTCCCGCGTGAATGCCTGCATGTTCGCTTGCCACTCGCGGAGCACCCGTTCGCGATCGGTGTCCCAAAACGGCAGCAAATACGGCTCGATATCCAGTTGAATACCGCGGATTCGCTCCTGATCAGTCGCCTCCAGATTGTATGCCTTCACCCACTTGACGATGTTGAGCATTCGCTTTTCGTTGCTGGCAAGCGCCCAGGCGGGATGACCAGCGACAGCGTGAACCTCGATCCCCAGCGCACTTGCTTCGCGAATAAAAGCCTGGTAGTAATCAAACGGCTTGTTCATTTCGATCCGCAAGTAAATCAAATTGATCTCGTTTTCCTGGCAAAAGGCCAGAATTTCCCGTTTCTCGTCTCCAATCATCTCGGATTGCCAAATCCACGTGGCCTTACTCTTTTTTTCCGCTGGGGAAAAGCCGAACAGAAAGCCGAGCGTCAGGCAGAGTGCACTAAGGTAGATGGGCGCGGCTTTCATGTATGTTAGCTACTCCTCTCGTTGGCTTCTATACTTTGCTTCCAGCTTTCGTAGTCGTGAATGGCGCTTCCCGCGAAGGCAGGATTGCCTGACAGCACTTCTTGCAAAATGACCAGCTGGTTTTTCATTTCCGTCGGGCCGTCAGCAAAAAAGCTGACATGCGAGCCTTCCGCCGATTCCATGATGTTGACCCCGACGATGACGGAGCCTTTTTTTCGGGAGTTGGCATCGGCGACGATCTTTTTGACAAGCTCCACAATGCCGTTGTTTCCCTCGGCACGATTGCGGTACGCCATGAGCGTGATGCTGTCGAGCCGTTCCACCATCCAGTTGCTCACCTTTTCTTCGCTCCCCGGAACCGACACGGAGTCGATCCAGAACGGCAAGTCCGCGCTGACCGTCAAATCGGTGTCTTTTTTCGTCTCAGCCACCAAGTATGTAACATTTTTCAGCCACTCCCGGACGACTTCTTGCCGGGATTCCTTCCAGTCCGGCAGCAAATACGGCTCGATGTCGACATGGATGCCTGAGAAGCGTTCGTTTGCCTTCGCCTGCTTGTTGTACGCCTTCACCCAGGAGATCAGCTCATCGATACTTTGGCGATTCTTGGTCAGCGCCCAGTTGGGATCGCCGCCAAGCGCCTCCACCAAAATGCCAGCCTGTCCCGCTTTGCGGACGAAGGAGCGGTACGTGTGCGGAGCAACCGCAGTCGGTTCAATGTGCAGGTAAATCAGATTGATCTCATTTTGCCTGGCGAAGTCGATCATTTCGTCGGTCTGTGTCTCGATCTGTTTGGCATCCCATATCCAGGTAGCTGTCGTCAGGGCTTGACGGGTTTGATTTGCGAGTGTGAGCATGAGAATGGAGGCTGCCACGAGCAGCGCAACGCCTGCCCAGAGCGGGCCGTATTTGCGTAGTGCGCGCATCATTTCTGCTCGTAGCTCTGCCCGCTTGTCGCCGCCCCTGCATATGCCAATGCCCTGTCTGTGTGCCTGTTCCCGTCAAACGCCGAAAATGGCGGAACTCTCGTGTAATCCTCGATATTCATGTCTTTTACCTGGGCATGCGGCCCAATCTGGCAGCCTTCCCCGATCCGGGTTTGTCCCAGCAAAACGGTGCCGGGATAGAGCACCGTGTCACGGCCAATCGTCACGGTAGAATCGATATAGGTGGCGTTGGGATCAACCATCGTTACCCCTCTGCGCATGTGGCGCTCGTTGATCCGCTTGCGCATCAGCTGCTCCATGTAGGCGAGCTGCACCCGGTCGTTGACTCCCGCGCCTTCTTCCGCATCCGCTGCCACCGATGCAGCCACCAGCTCGCCTTGCTCCTGCAACAATGCGAGGACGTCCGGCAAGTAATATTCACCTTGGGCGTTCTCGTTGGAAACATGCGGGAGAGTGGCAAACAGCTTCCGGTTGTCGAAGCAAAAAATTCCCGTGCTGATTTCGTTCACCTTTTTTTGTCCCAGCGTCGCGTCTTTCTCCTCGACGATTTTGCGGACGGCTCCATTCTCATCGCGGATAATTCTCCCGTAGCCTGTCGGGTTGTCCACGACGGCGGTCAGCACGGTCGCCGCAGCCTGTTTGGCCTGATGGCAGTCGAGCAGTTCCTGCAATGTTTCGCTCTGGACGAGAGGCGTATCGCCGTTCAGGACAATCGTTACACCTTCTTGCTCCCCGAGAATGCCGCTGCTCATCCAGAGGGCGTGCGCTGTGCCAAGCTGCTCTTTTTGCAAGGCGTACTGCACGCGGTTGCCCAGCTGCTCTTTCACCGCCTCCGCTCCGTGGCCGACGATCACCACCAGATTTCGCAATGCCAATGGAACAAGCGCATCGACAACATGCTCAATCATCGGCTTTCCGCACAGCGGATGCATCACTTTGTAGAGCGATGAGTTCATTCGGGTGCCTTTTCCTGCTGCAAGCACTACTGCGTGTATGTTCATCCTGTCGCCTCCACTTTGGCCCCTTGACTGGATGCAAGCGGGCCTTGCTGGATTTGTGGTTCCAAATACGGTTTCAATTCATACGTCAATGTGTGGATCATCATGTTCAAATCAACATCTTTCCTCTGTACGCCCAGCTGATAGGCTTGGAGCATGATCGCAAGCAATACTTCCTGATTCAACTCCGGCTTCGAGGTGCTCATTCGCTCGTTCCTCCCAGTCAGTCCCGTATTGTGGTTCTTAACCATGGACGGATCAGCCTACTCAACTGTTACACTTTTGGCCAAATTGCGTGGACGGTCTACATCATTGCCCAAGACGACTGACGTGTAGTAAGCGATGAGCTGTAGCGGAATGACGCTAAGCACAGGGGAGAGCAGCGCATCTGTCTTCGGAATCAGGCACACATCATCCACTGTCCGGTGCAAGTCGAGGTGGTCTTCGTGCGTAATGCCGAGCACGTTGGCGCCGCGCGCTTTTACTTCCGTAATGTTGCTGATCATTTTCTCATGCAGCGCGTCCTGCGTGGACAGCGCGATCACCCGCGTCCCTTCTTCGATCAAGGCCAAGGTGCCATGCTTCAACTCTCCCGCCGCGTACGCCTCGGAGTGGATGTAGGAGATTTCCTTGAGCTTGAGCGAGCCTTCCATGGAAACGGCGAAGTCGATTCCGCGCCCGATGAAAAACAACTGGCGCTCGTCCTTGATCGACTCGGCAAAATGCCGCAACTGCTTGGCATGGGTCAAAATCTCTGCGACTTGCTCTGGCAACTCTTTCAGCTTCCCGAGCAGCGCAGCAATCTCTTGCGGGGCCATCGTCGCTTTTTGTTGCGCCAAATACATTCCCCACAAATAAAAGGCGATCAGCTGGGAAGTGTACGCTTTCGTGGAAGCGACGGCGATTTCCGGCCCGGCATTGGTCGTGATCACATCGTCTGCTTCACGGGCAATCGAGCTGCCGACCACGTTGGTGATGGCGAGGACAGCCGATCCGTTGCGCTTCGCCTCTCGCATGGCAGCGAGCGTATCCGCCGTTTCCCCGGACTGGCTGACGGCAATCGTCAACGTGTTTTTCGCAAACAACGGTCGGCGGTAGCGGAACTCGGAAGCGACATCCACCTCGACCGGGATTTGGGCAAGACTCTCGATGACGTGCTTGCCGATCAAGCCCGCGTGGTAGGCGGTACCGCATGCGACGATGTATATTTTCTCGATTTGCTTGACAGATCGAGACGATAACTGAAGATTAGGAAAAATAACCTTCTGTCCTGTCTCGTCGATCCGCCCTGTCATCGTATTGCGCAGAGCGCGCGGCTGCTCATGGATTTCCTTTTCCATGTAATGGGCGTACCCGTCTTTTTCCGCCTGCTCCTTGTCCCAGTCAATGCGGACGAGTTCGCGCTTGACAGGATCGTCTGTCAAAAGGCTCATGACCCGCACAGAATCACTCGTCAGCACAGCCAGATCGCCGTCCTCCAAAACGTACACATCGCGCGTATGCTCCAGAATAGCGGGAATGTCAGAGCCGATAAAATTCTCGTTCTCCCCCACTCCGATGATCAGCGGACTCGCCACGCGTACCGCGACGAGCTTGTCTGGTTCGTATTCCGACATGACTCCGAGAGCAAACGCTCCGCGAATTTTCCCTGCCACTGCGCGTACCGCCGCGACCAGATCGCCAGCGTATTCCCGCGCCAGCAGGTGGGCGATCACTTCCGTGTCTGTCTCCGAGCGAAACGCGACACCCTGCTCGATCAGCTCCTGCTTGATCTCCAGGTAGTTTTCGATAATGCCGTTGTGGACAATCGAAAACTTGTTGGTCGCATCCAAGTGAGGATGTGAATTTTCATCGGAAGGACGCCCGTGCGTAGCCCAGCGCGTGTGCCCGATGCCGATGGAGCCGGATAGCCCGGATTGCTCGGTCTTTTGCACCAGCGCATCGATTCTTCCTTTCGCCTTGCGCACGGCGATAGACTCTCCATCGCAAATCGCGATGCCAGCCGAGTCATAGCCTCTGTATTCCAGCTTTTTCAGGCCGTTGATCAAAATGGGTTGTGCTTGTCTGTACCCGATGTATCCCATGATTCCGCACATGTTCGTAACTCCTCCTTCTGTTGCCCGGCGCTGTTTACGCCAGCAAGCTTACAATCTGTTTTTCCTCCTGGATCGCTACCGAGGTGCCGATGCGATACACATTCGGATTCTTGATTCCGTCGAAGGCATTGCGTGTATCGATAATCGCGATGCCCAAATCAGCCAGCTCCTGATAATCAAAGCATTTGTGGTTGGTGATGAGCACCATGCAATCGTACGTTTTGAACAAGTCGTAGTCATTATTAATGGAAGAAACAACTTGCCCCTTTTTGTCGAGGAAGCTTTGCGCGTACGGATCGAAATAGTCCACCTGCGCACCGCTCTTTTTGAACAGCTCGTAAATTTCCAGGCCCGGGGACTCGCGCAGATCGTCGATATCCGGCTTGTAGGCCATGCCCAAAATGAGGATGCGCGAGCTGTTGATCGCCTTGGCGTAAATGTTCAGCACTTGTGCCGTCTTGTTCAGCACGTAGTCTGGCATATTGTCGTTGATCGATTGGGCAATTTCGATGAACTGGCTGTGGAAGCGATAGCCTTTTGCTTTCCAAGACAGATACATCGGATCGAGCGGTATGCAATGCCCACCGATCCCAGGTCCCGGATAAAACGGCATGAACCCGAATGGCTTGGTCGATGCGGCCTTGATTACCTCCCAGACGTTGATGCCCATTCTGTCGCACATCATCGCCATTTCATTCATGAACGCGATGTTGACGCTGCGAAACGTGTTTTCCAAAAGCTTGGACATTTCCGCCACTTTTGGCGAGGAGACAGGAACCACTGTTTTGACCAGATTGCCGTACAACAGCGTTCCCAGCTCGATGCAACGCTCCGTTGTCCCTCCGATAATTTTCGGCGTGTTGTACGTGTTGAACTTGCGATTGCCCGGATCGACCCGCTCCGGCGAGTAGCAAAGGAAAAAGTCGACACCTGTGACATAGCCGAGCTTCTCCAGCTCGCGTCCGATCAGCTCGTCGGTCGTTCCCGGATACGTCGTGCTCTCCAGAGTGATGAGCAGCCCTTGTCGCATGTACGTTTTAATTTGTTCCACGACATTCGTGATGTAGGACGTGTCCGGGTCCTGATTCGGACTGAGCGGCGTCGGAACGCAAATGCTGATCGCGTCCAGCTCCCCGATGACGCGATATTCGCTCGTTGGCAAAAAGCGCTCGGTTGCCAGGCACTCCTGCAACGTTTCATTGGCGATGTCCTGGACGTAGGACTGTCCGTTTTTCAAGCTCTCGATTTTTCCTTCGTGCAAATCAATTCCTACTACGGTGTACCCGCTTTTCACAATTTCCACTGCGAGCGGCAGCCCGACGTAGCCAAGTCCAATTACGCCGATTCTCGCTGTTTTGTCGGCAATTTTTTTCTGTAGCTCCTCGTATCTAGTCATCCCGGTTTCTCTCCCTTTTTCTTTATGAAATCAAGCGCTTGACTCTGGCTTCCAGCTCTACTGGCGAAAATGGCTTCGTCATGTAGTCGGACGCCCCGAGGGCAAACGATTTTTGCACGTCTTCTTCCAGCTTTTTGTCCGTCAGCACCATGATTTTGCTCATCGCTTCCTGACCGAGGTGGCGAATTTTTTCCATCAGCTGGTAGCCGTTTAATACAGGCAAATTCAGATCGGTAATGACGAGATCAAAAGCGGCCTGGCGCAGCTTTTCCACGCCGTCTCCTCCATCGTGGGCGACCGTGATCTGGTAGCCTTTGCGCTGCAAATAGATGCGCAAAAACTCGTTGACCGTCTCATCCGGATTGACGAGCAAGATGCTCGCCTGCTCCTGCTGGCGCTGCGTGCCGTGCTGCTCGTACACGCTGATGCTGCCCGGCTCGCTCTGCTCCTTCATTTCCTGGATCATCCGCATCAGCATTTGCGCTGTGGAACGGGAGCTTTCCGGGAAGCTGGCGATGTACATGCCGCCAGTCAGCAGCTTGCGCGAGAGCATGTAATCCCTGATTTGCAGGGCGTAAAAATGGGTATCTGCCAGTTTCTTCTGTTCCAGCAAAATACCGAGAATTTGCTTGTTTTTGTCGTATGCGGCATGCAACGTAAGCCCGTCTTTTAGCTGTGCCTCCATGTCCCGTTTGACCAGCTCCAGCGACTCCGCCGAAACGTTTTTGCAAGCAGCCAAAATGACGCCGCACGCCACGCTTCGCTCTTCCATTTTGCTCAGAAGCTCATAAAAAGCAGGTACGAGATTACTCATGATCAAGCCTCCAGACTGGAAATGTTTTTATTGCTTTTCGACTGCCAGCTCGTCCGGGTCATCGTTCCCCACGAATTGTTGTTCCGCAAATATTCAATGTGTCCGAGGAATCTCCAGATGACGCCGATTTGCCGGTAGCCGAAAAACATGAGTATGGTATAGAAAAGCATTTTGACGATGTCCTGAAAACGGGGATAGCGTCGAAATGCGATTTCCTCTAGCAACAGGGACCCGATGCCGAGCAGTACGCCGTACAGCACGTTGAGCAAGCCGTAAATCAGAAGAACGTGGCTGTTCGTCATGTCCAAAAGCGTATAGCCGATCAGCGCCAGCAGTCCCGTAATGCGGAAATACGGATTCAATGTCTCAAACAAAATGTTGAAAGGCAGCGTCAGCATCCCGAACAGCTTGTATTTCGGGCGCAGTACCATATGCTTGCCGTATTCGATCATGTTTTTCAGGTTGCCCCGCCCCCAGCGGCGGCGCTGACTGCCCAAAATTTTCAACGAGTCGGGCGCTTGCGTCCAGCAGACGGCGTCCGGGCAAAACGCTACCCGGTACGGCAGCTTGTTTTCCAGCATGTATTTGTGCAGCTTGATGATGATGTTCATGTCCTCGCCCGGATAACCCTCGCGATAGCCGCCGACTTTGACCACGTAGTCTTTGCGGAAGACGCCGAACGCCCCCGAGACGATGATCAGGCCGTTGATCGCGCTCCAGCCGATGCGTCCGCCGAGAAACGCCTTCAAGTATTCCACCGACTGCATCATCGGCAAAAATTTGTCCGGCAGGCGAATTTCTTTGACCACGCCGTTCTCGATTTTGCAGCCGTTGGCAATCCGGATGTCGCCACCGATCGCCACGGTTTCCTCCGGGTTTTCCATGTACACCTTGGCAATGCGAATGAGCGCATCTTTTTCCAGCAACGAGTCGGCATCAATCGAAGCGATCAGCGGATAGTGCGACAAATTGATTCCGGCGTTCAGCGAGTCCGCTTTGCCCCCGTTTTCTTTGTCGATCAAGTACAAGTTGGGGAAATCCGGGTTGTGGTAAATGCCCCTGACCTGTGAAGTGTGCAGCAGCGGCTGAACTGGCAAATGTTTGGATATCGTCAAGGAAAACTCTTGGATCAACACTTGCAAAGTATCATCCTTGGAGCCGTCATTGACCACGATCACCTCATACCGCGGATAGTTCAGCGCGAGCAGCGATCGCACATTCTCAATGATTGTCAGCTCTTCGTTATAGGCAGGCACGAGAATCGAAATCGGCGGTACGTGCTCCGAGCCGGACAATGCCTGGAAGCGCGAATAAATCGAGCTTTTCAAAATCCCCATGATGCTTTTGAACGAAAACAGCATGATGATGAAATACAAGGAATTGATCGCCATGACGTAGTAGATGGCAAACATTCCGTAGTACAGCAAAAACTCTCTCATGCGGGCCTCCTTTCTGCTTATCCTTCCATCGCCTGAACGGTGGAAATGGTTTTTTTGCACGACTTACGGTACAAATGCAGCTTTTCATTGTAATCCAACAGCTTTTCTGTGCTTGGCTCGCCACCGAGGCTGCGCTCTGCTTTTTCCAGCTCTTCCTGGATGATTTGCTGAGCCATCTCGCTTTTCGGATTGCTGCCCTCTTCCCGCAATATGTCGCACAGAGCCGAAAAGCCTTTTGCTTGCAGCTGCGTCAAGCTGCGGGCGCTGTGATGCCGCACCCACCAGTTGGCATCGCCAACCGCTTTTTTCAGGGCGGGCACATAGTCCGCAAGCTGCATCGCCCCGATTGCTTTGACGATCAATGCGCGTATTTCCCAATCTTTGTGGTTCAAAAAGTCTTTGATCGTCTGGTCGTTCAAATAGCGGATGTCGCGGCACATGAGCTTCACGGCCTTGATCCGCACCTCTTTGTCAGCAGAGAGCGCCAGCCTGGACAATCCCGGCTCCAGTTCGAGCTGAGCGTGCACGGCGAAGCCGATCAACCCGATTTTGACCAATTCCGGATTTTTGTCGCGGATCCATTCGGTATAAAACGAAGTCGTGTCCAGCTGCGAGTCGCTGATCATGTCGACGATGAGCTGGTGAACGTTCTTTTTCATCCGCACGACATACTCCGCCATCTGCCGCAGGTCTTCCGCATCTCGGGCGCATTTGGCAATCGCCCTGGCAAAGATGAACAGGCTCGGATCGTTTGCCCCGCTTTTTTGCAACAGAACGAGCAAATCAGGCGCTGCCTGGCCGGATCGCATGACCCCCAAATTGTAGGCGGCGTCGACTCGCGTCCATTTCCAGCCGCTCCGCAGCCGTTCGAGATCGTGTGCAACGAGTCCCATATCTTCGCAGAGCTGGATCAATTTCTGCCTGTGGACGCCCGTAAAGCGTTCCATCAGTTCAAACAGCTTTTTTTGAATGAGCTGCTTTTCCTTTTGCGTCACCTCGCCGTAGGGCACCTTCAGGCGTTCTTCCTCTTCGCCGTAAGCTTGCAAGTAGACGAAGTAATCGCGGTATTTTTCTTCGCACATGCGTGCCTGCTTCTCTGCCGATAAATTTCGCAGCTTCAGTGCGAACAAGGCAAGCAATCCCAGCACGGTAATCCCGCTTAGCGTGTACACAAAAACAATTGCTGTCGCCAAAGGTGTTTGCACATTTGCCACTCTCCTGTCCAACATTTAAGGTTGAGCTTTGTCTGTCACGGGAGCCTGTATCTGTTTCCATGCTTTTTGGATGATCGAATAGCTTTGCTTTTTCCGCTCGTGGTAACCGACCTGCTCCCAGGCTGGCCAGGAGTAGATCGGAAGCTGCGACACCGGATAAGGGGAAGGCAGCTCGTTTTTCCCGACAATGCTTTGCGTCGAGCGCTCGACGAGAATGGGCAAAAGCCGGATTCCTTTGCTCGTCTCTGATGAAAAGCTTTTGCCAGCGTCCTTGTAGCTCATGACCGCAAGCGAACTCGGATCGGTGAATCCAAGCAGCATCCACGGCACTCTCAGCTCTACCACATCGCCTTTTGCCTGCCAGGCCGTCCGCGAGTCGTACTGCGGGTCCTGGGCATCGGTCGTTCCCCGCAAAAGCTTCCCGACCAGCACTTCTTCCAGCGGATGGTACGTCTTGCTGTCGGGCGGCTCCATCTCCAGTCCCACGGCGAGTTTCCACGGCTTGAATACACCGGAATCGTCGCGCAGTTCCTCTTCCTTCACTTCAAGCATTCCGTACCGTTTCCCGTAAAGCCGCGTGTGGAAGTCGTAGTTTGCCGCAATCTGAATCTGGCTCTCCTCGGCTTTGCCCAGCTCGATCAGCGTCTCCCATCCTTCGTCCAGCGTGAGTCCGGGCAGCTGTGCCGTGTGCTTGTTGCCTCCCTGAATCGTATCGACACCGAAATACAGCTTTGCTTTTTCCGGGTCAAAAGGGTGCGCAAGCTTCGCCAGCATATACACATAGCCTTCGTCGTGCGTCATCCAGATTTCGTCGATACCGGGAACACGGATGTCGAGCTTCTGCTTCTCCTCCGGTTTGAGCTGATCCCAGTCGGAACGATCGCCATCCATGACGAGCACGCCTTCTTTGTTCGGATACATCCCCAGGACGCCGAACAACGACTCGTTGGTCAGGACGTTGAGCCAAAAGGAACGGCGATCTTCCGGCAGTTCGAAGCGCATCGTGTTCCACGTTTTTTTGAACCATTCATCCTGCCAGACGAACAGGATGCCGCCGGCGTATCCTTCCTGATGAATTTCGCGCATGAGCGCCGCGTCGATCTCGCCTTGCTGCCGCTCGGAGTGCCCGCCCTGATTGCGTCCGAGATTGCCCAGGTGAGCGATTCCGACTGACGCCGGGACACCGAACTCCGTAACCATGACTGGCATGTTTTTGTGATGCGCCTTCAATTGCCGCAAATACGCCTTGTACGTGTCGATTTGCCCTGCGTCGTTTTTCACTTGTTGCAGGGCCGGATCGTAACGGAACAAATCCGGATAGTACGGATAGACGTGGTAGGACGCGAAGTAGCCCGCCTCCCATTTCACTGGCTGAATATGCATAGGGTCCACACTGACCAAATCTTCGTGATGCAACGGTTCTCCCGGATGCGACAGCGGATCGGTCGTCACCCAGTTGGTAAACGTCATCGGGTGCTGCCAGCCGTACTTGCTTTCTTCTGTTGCGACCGTATCGACCATTTCGGCGATCCAGGTCTCAAAAGCGGTAGCATCCGCCGTGGCGTTAAAATGCTTCCCCTGATACGGCGGCAGCTTCTGGTGCAAACGGTTTGTGTTTTGCACCATGACCGGGTCCCACTCCGTTCCGGTGTGCCAGCCAATCAAGTATTTGCCTGCATTCGCCGCATATTTGCCGCTCGCCTTGCCTGACTTCTCCGGCAGAGTGACCTCGCCGTAAACAGCCCCGACCGCGTCCTTGATCTCTTGGCGAAACTGCTCGCGAATCTCTGGCAAATACGCGTCTTTTTTCTCGATCAACAACTCCTCCGGGCTCCAGATGCCCTGCATCAAATAGAGCGGTGATCCTGTCTTGCTGCGATTGAACTCAACGAGCGCCTCATAAAAAGCAGGCGGGTGAATCGTGTATACGCGGATGACATTCGCGCCCATCTCGTCGATCATCGCGAACCAGCGCAAGTAGTCTTCTTTTTGAATGGGCAGCTCTCCCGGATAATGTCCTGGCAGCGACGCCCCCAGATTGACGCCTTTTGCAAAGAACGGCTGCCATTTTTCCGCTTGGAATACCTGGAGCTGATCGCCTTCTGTGCGAAACTTGATTTGGATGCCAGACGTCGTCTCCATGCTCTCGACCCGGTCTGCGTCCCAGAACCACCACACCGCGCTTGCGCCTATCACCATCAGGGCCATGAGACTCGCCCAACGCTTGCGTCTATTCTTTTTTGGTTCCAATTCCCGTCAACCTCCGATAAGCTGCCGCTGCCGCGAGCGGCTGCCGGCTCTCTCGCCCAACATCACTGTCATTGTAAACATAGGGGGCAAACGGTTCCCATAGACGAAATTCACTAATGTCTCTTTTGCCTATTTGTCATGAAAATGTAATGCAAAAGCATATTCGCCCCCATCGGCCTACTTTTTTTGGTGCGAAGTCCTGCAACCCGACCGTCCATCTGACCCATATTTTTCTGACAATTAGGTATATGTGCTTGAAGTTTTCCATTTGGGAAAGGCAGGAAAAATAGTAGGTTGCTACTATTTGGAAATGACTGATTTTTGCCGATATCGTCTGATCTTTACATAAAAATTACAGGAGAAAAGTTGTAAAAGCCGTTTCGAATCGGCGAATAGCCCTACTCTTCTGTTTTTCGTGGTAAGGAAGACTGCAAAAAAAGAGGCAATCTCCGCCTTACCAGGACGGTTAGATTGCCTCTTTTTTCACGCTTATGCTGTTTGGCCAGACGAAATTACAAAGTTTTCATGCCAGGCTTCCAGTTTGCAGGGCACAGTCCGCCTGCCTGGAGAGCTTGCAGCACGCGAGTTGTTTCGTCGACGCTGCGGCCTACGTTCATGTCTGTAACGACTTGATAGCGCAAGATTCCTTCCGGGTCGATAATGAACAGTCCGCGGTGAGCTGCGCCTGTTTCTTCATCCAGTACGCCGTACGCACGCGCTGTGTCTTTGTTGAAGTCGCTCGCTATCGGGAAGTTGACTGGACCGATTCCGTTTTGGTCGCGCGGCGTTTTGATCCATGCGCGGTGAGTGTGTACGCTGTCTGTGGACACGCCGAGCACTTCGCAATCGAGATCCTCAAATTCTTCCATGTTGTCGCTGAAGGAAGTGACTTCGGTAGGGCAAACGAAGGTGAAGTCGAACGGCCAGAAGAACAGGATCAGCCATTTGCCTTTGTAATCAGCCAGCGTCACGCGCTCTTCCAATGTCTCCAAGTTTTTCGTGGAGAGCATGTTGAAGTCTGGTGCCGGTTTTCCTACTTGCAGTTGTACAGTTTGTTGCGTTGTCATCATCAATCGCTCCTTTTCCTGTTGCGCTTTTTATAGTCAGTGGGCGTAAGTGATCGAAACAGCGGCGATGAATTACTGTGCAGTCTCTTCCAGAGCTGCCAGCGCTTTTTTGATGCGGGTCGGGTTGAAGCCGAGGATTTGCTTTTCACCGATGACCGTCAAAGGTACGGACATCACGCCGAGACGGTTCAGTTCTTGGGCAAATTCTTCTTTTTCGTCAATGTTGCGCTCTTCAAAAGCGATGTTTTGTTCGGTCAAATATGTTTTCAGTTGTTTGCAGAAGCTGCAGTTTGTGCTGGAGTATACGATTGCTTGTGCCATGAGAAAATCTCTCCTTTATAGTCGTCGATTATTTGTATTGGGGAACCACTTTGGAACGTTTGTTGATGTACTTGTCGACAGCCATCGCCGCAATCGCTCCGTCAGCCGCAGCCACGACAGCTTGCTTGACCGGAGTTTTGCGAACCTCTCCTGCTCCGAACACGCCCGGAACAGAAGACTGCATGTATTCGTCGAGGATCATGAAGCCTTCGTCGTCGAGCGGAACCTGTCCGTCCAGGAAATCCGTCCCGGGCTTGCTGCCGGACAAAAAGACGAACACACCGTCTACCGCAAGCAGCTCTTCGTTGCCTTCCGCTGTGCGGACGCGCAAGCCTTCTACTGCCTTTTCACCGACAATCTCCAAAGGTCGGGAGCGGAAAAAGATTTCCGTATTAGGCAGCTCAGGCACCTCTTCGACTCCTTGCAGGTCGCCACGCGGTACGAGGAAAGTAATTTTATCTGCAAATTTGGTCAGCGCATGCGCTTCTTCCAACGCTTCCTCCGAATCGCCGATCACAGCGACATGCTTTCCTTCATAAAAAGCGCCGTCGCATGTCGCACATGTGCTGACACCTCGACCGAGCAGCGCCTCTTCGCCTGGCAGCATCCGGTTGCGACCTTTGGAGCCGGTAGCGACGATGACAGCCTTCGCTTCAAAAGTGCCATGCGCTGTGAAGATGCTTTTCACTTCGTCTTCTACATCGACAGCGGAAATCGTCGTCTGGATAAATTCAGCGCCGAAGCTCTCTGCCTGTCTGCGCATTTTATCCAGCAGTTCTTTTCCAGTCATTTCGCCTTCTACACCAGGGTAGTTGGCGATTTTATGTGTCAGGGCAAGCGCACCTGTGCCGGGTGCCTTGTCGATTACGAGTGTTTTCAAATTTCCCCGGGCTGTGTATATGGCAGCGGATGTGCCAGCCGGACCGCCACCAATGATGATGACATCATACATGTATGGCTCCCCCTTTCTCGCATCCAAATTATAATTATTATCAACTAGGAACATTTCTCATTTTACTAGATATAAAGTAAAAGTCAATATCTTTTTGTAATCATTTTAAATAAGCTTTTTCCCATGGAGCGATATGCCAGCCAGGCTTATGATCGCAAGAAATGTGCTACTACTCCGTATTATTTTGCGATTCCGAATTTATTTGAACGCGTTGACGAAGCTGGGCATTCAGGATAAAGTCAGCCTATCGCTTGAACGCACAAAAGCAAAAAAGCCAAAAAGCGACAAAGCACAAAAGTAGAAAGCTGTGCAGCTTGTCCGCTTTTGCTTGCCAGTCTTTGCAAGGAGTTGCCATCATGAACAAAACCATTTCCTTTTCCCAAAGTCTCTGGGTGCTCTTGATCATATTCGGCATCCTGTTTCCCGCCTTATTCTGGGGGAAAGTAGAACCACACATGCCGCTTTTTGCCGCCACGATTGCGGCAGCCACTCTGCTGCGCCTGTTCGGCGTGCCTTGGAAGCAGATGGAGGAAGGCTTGGTCAAAGGCATTCAAACCGCGATCGCGCCGATGCTGATTTTGTGCCTGATCGGCATTTTGATCGGCGTCTGGATGATGAGCGGAACTGTGCCGATGATCCTGCACCTCGGCATTTCCTTGATTTCGCCGGAATATTTTACGATCAGCGCCCTCTTTTTGACCGTGATTGTCTCGACTGTCACTGGCAGCTCGTTTACGACGATCAGCACGATCGGCGTGGCGATGATGGGTGTCTCCACTGCGCTTGGGCTTGATCCGTTGATGACCGCCGGAGCGATTATTTGCGGAGCCTGTTTTGGGGACAAGATGTCTCCCCTGTCGGACACGACCAACTTTGCTGCGGCTATCGCCAATGTCTCGCTGATGAATCACGTCAAATTCATGTCGCATACCGCGATTCCGGCGCTGGCGATTACTGCGATTTTCTTCGTCGTTCAAGGGCAGTCCGCGAACGTGAGCCTCGATGCCATCCAAGCGATCCAGTTGTCTTTGGAACAAAACTTTTCGCTTGGCATAGCGACTTTGTTGCCTGCTGCCGTCGTGCTCGTCTGCTCTGCCCTGCGCAAGCCGATCCTCCCGACGCTCGTCTTCGGGATTTTGAGCGGAATCGCCACAGCTGCCCTGATGCAAGGTGTTCATTCCCCTGTCGAATGGATGAACGTCATGCAAAACGGCTTCGCCAGCGAGATCGCCAACGAAGCCGTTGCTTCTATCGTAAACCGGGGAGGGCTGTTGTCCATGACCTGGTCCCTCGCCTTGATTTTGATTGCCCTGTCTCTCGGCGGCATCCTGCAATACAGCGGTGTGTTCCACGCCTTGTTCGCAGGCATGATCAAACGGATCAAAAAAGCGGCAGGCATGGTCGGACTGGCCGGATCGTCTTCCATCCTCGTCAATGTGCTGACAGGGGAGCAATACTTGTCGATCCTGCTGCCGGGACAAATGTTCCGCGATGCGTTTGCCGAGCAAGGAATCGAGGGCCGACGTCTTTCCCGCACATTGGAAGACTGCGGTACATTGGTTAACCCGCTCATCCCCTGGGGCGTCAGCGGAGCCTTTTTCACCTCTACGTTGCACGTAGCGACGATCGATTACTTGCCGTATGTGATCTACCTGTGGATTTCGCCGCTGCTCACTTTCCTTTTTGCCCTGCGACAGCCGAAAGCCTAGCCTGTCGCATACACGGTCGTACAGTTTTTGCCTCTGCGCTTGGAGCGGTACAGTGCCTCATCGGCTGCCCGCTTCAAGCCGTCCGCCGTGTTGCTGTCGTCCGGAAACCGGGCGATGCCGACACTGACCCCGATTGGAATACAGCAATTGTCCTGAAGCAAGGGATGCAAACGCAAAAAGTCGCGAATCGCCCTCACCTTTTCTTCCGCCTCTTTCATGCTCGCCTGTGGACACAGCAGCATAAACTCGTCTCCTGCATAACGATAGGCGTTCTCTTTTTTGTCCGCCACCGTCCGCATCGCTTGGGCAATTCTGCGGATCAGCTCATCCCCGGCATGATGCCCGTACAGATCGTTCACCGATTTCAGGCTGTCCGAATCGAGCATGATCAAGGCAACCGCCGAATCCTCTTCTCCCAGCAACTGCTCCAAATCGCGGTGAAACGCCCGGTAGTTGGCAAGCCCGGTCAATTCATCCTGAAAAGACATTTGGTACATGCGATCGTACAGACGCGCCGTCTCAATCGCGCTCGCCACCTGGAAGCCGATCATTTTCAAAAGCTCCTCGTGCTCTTTTTTATAGGCAAATTCGAGATACGACTGGGCCGAGATCACGCCTTTGATTTGATTCCCCAGCATCAAGGGAACGAAAATACAAGTGTTGGTGTCGATCTCCGGGCTGCCCCAGCGGATCATTTCCGGCTCGCTCGGCTCTCCCTTCATCGTTCGGATGTGGATCGTTTGCTTCGTCTCGATCACTCTGGAGATGAGCGCCTGTCCGTACGGAATGACAAGCGGCCCGTAATTGACACCGTCGTCGATGCTGATCGGAATCCTGATCTCACTGTCGCCCTCGTCAAAAAACGCAATGAAAAACGCATCTGTGCGCATCACGCGCGAAACCAGCTCGAACGCTTTCCACAAAATCTTGTCCTCTTCAAACGTCTTCGCAAAAATGTGGCTCAAGTCGTGCAAAATCTTCATGTGCTCCGACATCCACATCATTTCGGACACTTTGTCGCGCAAGGCGCTGATTTTGCCCAGCAGCTCCTTGTGCAGCTGTCCGACATCTGCGGAAAATACTTCGTCTATCTCGACAGCGACTGCCTCGATTTCCTGCGGATCTACTGATTCCACACGGCTGAGCCAGTCGCTGTAACGCTCCAACAACTGCTTTGCATACGCTTCTTTTACGGCGTGGTCTTCATGCATGAACAACCCTCCGACTATTGGGTAGTCTTACGATTTTTTCTCATGATATCGATCGACAGCTGCACGAATTGCCTGCAAAACAGCTCCCTGGCCGGGGGCGAGGAAACGCTCCTGAATCGTCTGCGTAATTTCCTGCATCCCTGCTGCCACAGACTTGCCCACGAGCAAACTGACCAAAAACTCACTGGTCTTGTCCATCACAAAAGTAAAGCTGGCATCGCATATCACACCGTCATCCGCGTCGATGATGAGCACACAGCCGACCATCGTCGACACCTCGTACAGTGTCGTCCCTTTGGGAATTTGGGCAAACCCCGCTGTCAGCACCGTATTTCTGTTTTTCCAGTCAGCCATTTGCTTGTCCTCCCCTTCGCCGCTCGCGCCCTGTTAACTGATAATGGGCAAACATACCTCTACCGTCGTACCTCTGCCCTGGGTGCTCATGAGCCGTAATGTCCCGCGATGGTTTTCGATGATTCTGCGGCTGACCATCAATCCCAGTCCGGTTCCTGACTCTTTGGTCGTGAAAAACGCCTCGCCCAGACGAGCAAGCTGCTCCTCGGGTATCCCTACTCCATTGTCCTCAAAACGGATGACAACCTTGTCCCTCTCGCACCACAGCCGGATGACGATTTCTCCGCTGCCGGATGTGGCTTCGATCCCGTTTTTCAAAAAGTTGATGAATGCCTGCTTCAGCTGGTTCTCATCGCAATGCACCATCGGCAGCGGCGACTCCATGACCATGCGAATCGTCACTTTTTGCAGGATCGCTTCCGTTTCCAAAAGCGTCACGACGTGGTTCATCAAGTTGGTCAAGTCCCGTACCTCGAAGGCGGAAGCGTGCGGTTTGGCCAGCACCAGCAGTTCGCTGACGATCAACTCAATCCGGGCCAGCTCCGAGCTCATGATGGAAAAATACTCCTGCTTTCTCATGCCATCTTCTTGCATCAGCTGCACAAAGCCTTTCAAGGAAGTCAGCGGATTGCGAATCTCATGAGCGATCCCGGCAGCCAATTGCCCAACCAATGCCAGTTTTTCCGAGTTTTGCAAAAATTCATGCGCTCTTTTCCGCTCGGTCATATCGCGAATGAGTATGTATTTGCACAGCTTGTCCTGAATCATGACAGATGTTCCGCAGACCTCGACTTCAATGCGCGCCCCGTCCAGCCGGATCAGCTCCGCCTCGATCGGAGCCGCTGTCTCTCCCCACTCCAGCCGCTTTTGCAACTCGCGAATCAACGGCATGTCTCGCGGATGAAAAAAGGATGTGAAAGGATACGGCAACAGTTCCTCGAAACGCTGTGCCCCGATGAGCCTGATGCCAGACTGGTTGACATAGCGCAGCACGCCCTTTTCATAGACAAAAGCCGCTTCCAGAGACAGGTCCAGTATTTTGCACTGTTTGACCTCGCTGGCCTCTGCCATGGCTTGCGACATCTTTTGCACCATCGCGTAGTATCCGATCGTTGTCCCTTCGGAAAAAAACTCGCCATATGTAATATGTACGTGAACAGGCGGGCCATTCTTGCGGGAAAAATAGGTGCAAAACGGCTTCGGCTCCCCTTTTACCGCGCACTGCGTTTGCAGACGCACTCTTTCCTGTTCTTCTGCAACTGCCAGCTTCCAGAACGGGTCGCCTTCCCACTCGTCTGCTGAAAAGCCTGTCAGTGCTTCGCAAGCCGGATTTCCCTTGCAAACGCTTCCTGATTGATCTAGCAAAAAAGCGGCTTGCACCATTTGATCAAAGAAGGAGCGATAGAGAAGACTGCTCCTGCATTCATTATCTACCAAGTCTTTCATTGTGCCCCTCCCCTCCTGGGACGAGAAAACGGCTACTCCACTCCGGAAATAGCCTAACCGTTCTCAAATGCTATTCATACCCAATTTTACCCTATTCCCTGGGTCGTTTCCAACCCTTGGGTTTGCGAAATGCACATAAATCTTCTTTTATATAAGTTCGATTGCTTCTCTGACCTTGTGGCCGACACGCGCCAGACGCTCTTGTGCTGCCTTGGCTGCCAGTCCTGTTTTTTGCATCACAATCGCCACTTTCACATCGCCCGCCGCTTCCGCAAGCAGTCGGCCGGCAACCGCGTACGAGACACCCGTCGCCTGCATCACAATATGTTTGGCCCGCTCGCGCAGCTTCTGGTTGGTCGCCTGGACGTTGACCATCAAATTTTGGTAGACTTTGCCCAGCTTCACCATGCTGGCTGTCGTCAGCATGTTCAGCACCATCTTCGTCGCGCTGCCCGCCTTGAGCCTTGTCGAGCCTGTCACCACTTCCGGGCCGACTGCGAGATTGATCGCAATATCCGCGCTTTTGCCAATATCCGGGTCAGAGTTGCAGGAGAGCGAAATCGTTCCCGCCTGCCGCGTCTTTGCTTCCTGAAGCGCGCCCCATACGTACGGTGTCCGCCCGCTGGCGGCTATTCCGACCACGACATCTTTTTGGCTCACTCCTGCTTCCTGCACATCTTGACAGCCCAGCTCGCGGGAATCCTCGGCTCCTTCGATCGCCTCTGTCATCGCTTTGACTCCGCCCGCGATGATTCCTTGCACGACAGAAGGCTCCGTGCCAAAAGTCGGAGGGCATTCTGCCGCATCCAGAATCCCCAGCCTGCCACTCGTACCCGCCCCGAAGTAAAGCAGCCGCCCTCCGCCGGACAAGGAGCGCACGATCATGTCGACGGACTGAGCTATTTGTGGCAGCACACGCTTCACGGCCAAGGCGACCTTTTGATCTTCTTCGTTCATCAAAGTGACGATTTCCAGCGCACTCATCTGATCCAGCCGCTCGCTTGCCGCATTGCGCTTTTCGGTCTGAAGCTGATACAAGTTCTCATCCATGGTGAGGCTCACCTCTTCTCCAAGGCTGTACCGCTTTCTCGCAACTGCTCTGCCACGCTTTCGTCCACCCGGTGGCCTGCGCGGGTCATGGCTGCAACCAACGCCCCGATCACAGGCGAAACCTCAGGGATCACAACCGGAAATGAAGCTTCTGCGAGCACGCGCTGTCTGACCAGCGTGTCTTGTGCAAGCACCCCGCCAGCGAGGACAACCGGGAGCGCTTCCTGCGTCTTTTTCAAGCAAGCATGCGCCAGTTCGCACAACGCAGCCGCCGCTTCCCGGATCAGTCCGTTCGCGAGACGGTCCTTCTGCCTTGCCGCCTGCTCCACCAGCTCACTGGCTCTGGCAAGCTGCATGCGCGGGTTGTCGTCACCGTAAATGAATGCGATCAACTCTTCCGGACTGGACACATGGTAATGGGCAAGAAACAGCTCGGTTAAAACCGTCGGCTCCCCGCGCCCGTCATGTGCGCGCAAAACGGCCGCGGCCGCTTTTTTTCCCAGATCAAAGCCGCTGCCTTCATCCCCGAGCAAATAGCCCCAGCCACCTACGCGATGCCGCACTCCTTCGCTCGTCAGCGCACACGCGATCGAGCCTGTACCTGAGATAAGAACGATCCCCGGCTGCCCCCACGTCCCGGAGTAAAGCGCCGGGATCACATCGTTGTCAAAGAACAACCGCTCCTGCCACGCCTCAGCAAACGCAGCATCGATTTTTTCCCGAACAAACGGGCGATCTGCACCGCCCAGGCCGATGAACAGGCCCGAAACCTCTTCATCCCTGATCCGGGCCTCTTGGCATACGGTTGTGACGAGCTGTTTGAGCGTCGCTTCCACCTCAGCCCAAGGACGCGACAACGGATTGGAAGAATCGCCTGTCGCGATCGTCTGCACCTGACCTCGCTCATCGCAAATCGCCGCTTTTGTCTTTGTTCCCCCTCCATCTATCCCGATAAACCATTTTTTTTCGTCATTTGACAGCACCTGCGGTCAACCCCTCCATGAACTGCTTCGACGCCAGCAAAAATACGACGATCATCGGCAAAGCAGACAATGTCAATCCGGCAAAAAGCAGACTCCAATCTGTTTCGTATTCTCCGAACAAAACCATCATCCCCACCGGAATCGTCTTCAGCGCTTCTTCCTGAATGAAAATCAGCGGGAAAAAGAAGTCGTTCCAGGCGTGGATGAAATTAATGATCACAACGGTCGCAAGCGCTGGCCGGATCAACGGCAAAAGCACCCGCCAAAACACTTGAAGATGATTGCAGCCATCGATTCGCGCCGCTTCCTCCAGTTCCACAGGCAAGGTCCGGAAAAACCCTGTCAAAATAAACACGGAAATGGGAAT
Source organism: Brevibacillus sp. (assembly GCF_003521185.1). Lineage (NCBI taxonomy): Bacteria > Bacillati > Bacillota > Bacilli > Caryophanales > Paenibacillaceae > Brevibacillus > Brevibacillus sp. The sequence goes on along the minus strand of NZ_DOTK01000039.1, from coordinate 11,115 downwards.
CCCGCTTGCTGTGTAGATGAGAATCAGCGACCAGAGCGAATTTAATAGCCCGATATTTTTCATCAGCAAAAACAACGGCACAATCCCCAGTTTAATCGGAATCATCAGCCCGATAATGAAAAAGAAATAGAGCGCCCCCGTCCATTTGTAGGAAAAGCGGGACAAGTAAAAGGCCGCCATCGCGGAAAAAACGGTGATGAGCAGGACCGACATGCCACTGACGAAAACACTGTTCAGCAAAAAGTCGGCAAAGGGCACGGCTTCCCACAGCTTTTTATACGTATCCAGACTGAAAGAGTTGGGAAGAGACAGGGGACTTGAAAATATTTCCATGTTTGTTTTCAAGGAAGAAAGAATCATCAGGACGATCGGATACAGCGACAGTAATGCAAACACATACGCGGCGACATACGAGATCGCCTTGCTGCCCACGTTCGTTTTCACCCGCATCCCTCCCTTCACGTTCCATTTGCCACACGCCTGATCGCTCAATGCTGGACTTCACGCTTGCGCATCAAGTAGAGCGAGACGGCCGATACGGATGCGACGATGAAAAACAGCACGACAGCCAGGGCAGAACCGAGTCCGACCGCCACGTCTCCCGCCCCGCCCGCGCTGGAAAACGCCAATCGGTAAAAATAGACGGCAAGCGTATCCGTCGACCGAAACGGCTCGCCCATCGAGCCTTGCATCGCATACACCAGCTCAAAAGCTTCAAACGCCTGGATAAAGGTGAAAATGGTCATAATCGTAATCGCAGGCATGCACAACGGCAGGATGATTTTCCACAACAGCCGGAAGCCCGTAGCGCCATCCAGCCTGGCTGCCTCAATCAGCTCCTCCGGGATCGCCTGAAGCCCCGCCAAAAATATGAGCATGGCAAAGCCGATGCCGAACCAGCAGTTGATCAAAATGATCGCGAGCAGCGCCGTATCCGGGTCGCCCAACCACGGTTTGGCCCATTGTTGCAGCCCGATTTCTGTCAGCAGCGTATTCAACGCGCCATAATTCGGATTCAAAATCAATTTCCATAAAAACCCAATCACAATAACCGACAGAAGTCTCGGCATGAAGTACGCCATCTTGAGAAAAGCCGCGCCGCGAATTTTGCGGTAGATGAGAAAAGCCAGGCCAAAGGCGATGCCGTTTTGCACGATCATCTCGATGACAAAATAGTAGACGTTGTGCCCGAAAGCATTCCAGAACATTTCATGAAACGGCTCCACTGTAAACAACGTGACGAAATTTTTCAGCCCGACAAATACTCCGCGCTTGATCCCATCCCAATCGTACAAGCTATACAAAAAGGCGCTCACAATCGGGTACAGGACAAACAGCGTGTAAATGATCAGCGCGGGCAAAGGAAACAGGTGGATCAACCAGCGAGCCCGCCCCTTCGGTTGAATCGTGTGCCTGTTCATCGTACCGATGTTCTCCACCCCCTTAACAAATCAACAGGCGGGAGTTTTGCCCTGCCTTTGCCTCCCGCCTGTTGTCATCACGGCCTACTTTTTAAATGGAGGGAACCAGGTGGCAGCTGACTTTTGAATTTCCTCTGCAACCTGTTCCGGTGTGAGCTTGCCCAAATACATGCCTTGCAGTGCATTTTCCAGCGCTTGCTTCGTCGTCGGTTTGCCCTCGGCAAAATGAACGACCATCAAATACGGTGTCGAGCTGGATTGGGACAGCTCCGCCATTTTGTTCACCAACGGATCATCAGTCGACACGCCCGGCACTGCACTGATCCGCTTGAATTGGTTGGCAAACAGCTCCCCGAATTTTTTCGTCGCCATAAACTCCATGAACTTCAACGCTTCCGGCTTATGCTTCGACTTGGCGTTCACCGCATAAGAGCCGTCTACCCAAGTCGTAATGACTGCTTTTTGATCGTTGGTCGGCATCGGGAAGAAATCGAGCTGCAAGTCAGGGTTGAGCTTTTTCAGTCCTTCCAGCTCAAAGCTGCCATTGATGAACATCGCCGCTTTTTCTGTCGCAAACAGCGTGCGCATATCATTCAACTCAAGCCCAACATAATTTTCCGGGAAATAAGGGATGAGTTCCTGCATTCGTGAAATGGATTGGAGAAACTCGGGACTTTGCAAATTGCTCTCGCCTTTTAGCAGCTTGTCGATGTAACTGCTGCCGCTGTAGCTCGCTGGCGCAATGACGCCGTGACTCAAGGAGAGCAGCCAGCCTTCTTTTGCTCCAAACGAAATCGGAACGATTCCTTTTTCCTTCAACGTTTTGGCCGTTGCAATCAGTTCATCCCAGCTTTTCGGTTCCTTCAGGCCGTTTTGCTCGAAAATTTTCTTGTTGTAGAAAAATTGCGTGGAGTTCAGGGAGAGTGGGACGCCGTAGACTTTGCCGTCTTTGCCTGTCGCTGCTGCGAGGACGTCTTTGGGGAAAGCCGAGATGCCTGCGATGTTGTCCAGCGGTTCCAAATACCCTGCTTCCGCAAGCGAAATGCCCGGGGCGTATGGCCGCAACTGGAGAATGTCCGGCCCGCTGTCGCTTTGCAGCGCTGTGTTGAGAATCGTGTTGTACTCCGTCGCTTTGAACGGCTTGAAGTCGATCTTGATATTCGGATTTTCGGCCTCGAATGCTTGGATAATCGCCTTGTAGCCTTCCGTGTCCTCGACGCGCCAGCTATGCATGGACAGCGTCACTTGCTGTCCGCTCCCTTCACTTGCGCCTGGCTGAGTGCCTGGCGCGGCTTTCTCCCCTCCTTGCGAGCTGCAACCGACAAGCGCCATGGCTGCAATCAAACAGACAGATGCCACCTTGTGAAGACGGAACTGCTTCATCCGCAAACCCTCCCCCTTTTTCTTCGAACCGATCCTTCCTGCTGCTCTCGCTTTATCCAGTCAGACCGTTTGCAAAGCGGTCGTGACAGCGTCATGCAGAATAGGCCGCAGTTGCCTAAGCTGATGATTGCGCCCGAGGTGAACGGCATTGGTGAGGAAAATGACAGCAAGCTCGCGTACCGGATCGAGCCAGATGCTTGTTCCGGTAAAGCCTGTATGTCCGTAGCTGGTAGAGTGAAAATTTTGGCCGCAACTGAGCAACGTTCCTGTCTGATTCAGCTCCCAGCCGTAACCGCGACTGCCATTGGCGTGCGCCGTATGGTTGCGGACAGCCTCATCGCGCCACTGCTTTGCCAGCAAGGGAGGGTCGGCGTACAGCCAGCTTTTGGCGTACAGGCACAAGTCGTCAGCCGTCGAAAACAATCCGGCATGGCCTGCGACGCCTCCCATGGCGAATGCTTTTTCATCGTGCACTTCCCCGCAGATGTACGCGTCTGTGAGCGAACAATACTCTGTTTGCGCAATATTCGGAAAACATCTGGCACTTGGACGGAAACAGGTGCGTTCCATTTTCAAAGGAGCAAATACGCGCTGCGTGACAAACTCATCCAGTGGCTTCTCTGCCAGTTTTTCAATGAGCAAACCGAGCCAGATCATGCCGAGATCGCTGTAAACGACCTGCTCGCCTGGCTTGTAAAGCAACGGCTGGCGATACAAAAGCCCCGGCAGGTCAATGTCGCTGTTCCTTGTGCGCACCTCCAGATCAGCGGGCAAACCGGATGTGTGCGTGAGCAATTGCCCAATCGTAATCTCAGCCTTATCTGCTGGACAATCCGCAAAAAAGGCGCCAATCCGCTCATCGGCCGCAAGCTTTCCGTCCTGCATCAAGAGCAGCACGGCGGGCAATGTCGCCGTCACCTTCGTCAGGGACGCCAAATCGAATAACGTGTCTTTTGTAATCGGTTGGCCGCAAGCTACACTCGTGGCGCCAACATCGAGAGAAAAGCAGGTCCGCCCTTCCCGTACGATGCGCAGGGCGGCTCCCGGCAACAATTTCTCGTCGATCCAGCTTTGCAACAATGTTTCGATCGCCTTCATGCTTTCCCCTCCTTCCGCTGTCAATTGGATGAACGCTTCGTACGGCTGACAGCCAGCCTGGTTTTTTCCAGCAATGGTATGACCTCTTCCTGCTTTCTGCTGACCATGGTCATGAACAAAATATCGATGACATTCAACTGTGCGATGCGTGATGCCATCGCTCCGCTGCGAATGCTTTTTTCGACCGAACTGGTAAAGAGCCGAATGTGGGCCAGCTCCGCTACGGGAGAAGGGCCGAACTTGGTCAGCGTAATGACGGTAGCCCCTTGCTGTCTCGCTTCCGTCAGCGACTGAATGATGTCTTCTGTCTGCCCGGAATAAGAGATGCCGATCACTACATCGTTTGGCGTCAAATTGACTGCCGATGTCAATTGGGCGTGAAAATCGGAGTACGCCTCGCACCACAGATTGATCCGGCAAAATTTTTGCTTGATGTCATCGGCAATGACGGCGGAAGCTCCCACGCCGTATACATCTATTTTTCTCGCTGTAGACAGCGCTTCGACCGCTCGCTTCACTTCCTCGCTTGATAAAACCGAGAGAGTGTCCTGGATCGACTGGATGTTGTTCCAGCTGACCGCCTGCATGATCGATTCTACCGAGCCTTCCATCATGATTTCCTGATAGCTCGTGGGAGTCGTCTGCTTGTTCAGATCGCCCGCGATTCGCAGCTTCAACTCCTGATAGCCTTTCATATTGAGCGAGCGAGCCAGACGAATGATCGTCGCCTCGGACACTCCGCTCAGCTCCGCCAGTTTTTGCACCGACAGCTTCACCACGTCTTCCGGGTGAGCTACTATATACTCTGCCACCTTGCGTTCGGATGGTTTCAACTCATCCAAAATCGCCTGCAAGCTGACAAGTCCTCCGTTTAACATATGCGCCACCGCTTTCTTCCTCCGAATCTTACTTCCATTTTATGTAGCATTATTTCCTGCGTCAATTGTTATCTAATAAACAATATTACAGAAACCTGCAAATCAGCACTGCTTTTCCGCCCGATGCTGTTTTTTCACGGCAAATCATCCTTGACTCTGCCGTGGCGTGAAGCTTTACGCTAACAACCGAACAAGATACCAAGGAGGAAGCGGAAATGAAAACATTGCTGATTAAAGGCTGCCACATCATGACGATGGTGGAAAAGGAAAAGCCGTGGATCGGAGACATTTTGATCGAGAATGGCCGGATCGTCCGGATGGCGGAAGCGATTGAGGCGAGTGCAAGCACCGGCACCGTGATCGAGGCGAAAAATAGGATAGCCATGCCAGGGCTGATCAACGCGCACAACCATGCCAGCATGTCGCTGTTGCGCGCTTTTTCCGACGACCTGAAGCTGATGGATTGGCTGGACAAAAAAATGCTGCCTGCCGAGGCGCGCATGACGCGAGAAGACGTCTACTGGGGAACGTTGCTTGGCATTGCCGAGATGATCGCATCCGGCACGACTGCTTTTGCCGACATGTACGTGCACATGGATGCTGTCGCCGAAGCGGTGCAGGACAGCGGAATCAGAGCTTCCCTGACTCGCGGGCTCGTCTTTTTGCAAGATGACGGCGGCCGCCGCATGACAGAAGCCCTCGATTTGATTGATAAATGGTCGGGTGCAGCAGACGGCCGAATCACGACGATGCTCGGGCCGCACGCACCTTACACGTGCCCTCCGCAACCGCTGCAAGAAGTATCCGCCCTGGCCAGAAGCCGGCAAATCCCGTTGCATATTCACCTCGCGGAAACGCGCGAAGAAGTGGCCAAAATCCGCGAAAAATACAACCAGACTCCTACCGAGTATTTGCACGAGCTTGGGGTGTTCCACGACAATCACGTCCTGCTCGCCCACGCTGTCCATCTCGATCTGGAAGACGTCGGACGGCTTCGCGGCATGCGCGGCGGTGTCGCGCACAATCCCGTCAGCAACCTGAAGCTCGGCTGCGGCATCGCGCCTGTGACGGAACTGCTCTCGCAAGGTGTCACCGTCGGAATGGGTACGGACGGAGCAGGAAGCGCCACAACGCTCGACATGTTTGCCGAAATCAAGGCGGCATCATGGATGCAAAAGCTGCACTACGGCGATCCGACTGTCCTGCCTGCCGAGCAAGTTTTGCGCATGGCGACGATTGAAAGCGCCAAGCTGCTGCACATCGATCACGAGGTTGGCACACTTGAGGTCGGCAAGCGGGCTGATCTCATCCTGATCGATACGAACAAGCCGCATCTCTCTCCCCTCCACGACTTGCATTCGCTCATCGCTTACAGCGCTACCGGAGCAGATGTCGATACGACCATCGTCAACGGGGAAATATTGATGCGCAACCGCGAACTGACGCTCATTTCCTGGGAAGAAATCCAGCGGGAAGCCGCTGTGCGGGCCAAGCGACTCGTCGAAGGACTGTAAGCCAAGCAGCGCTCAGCGCTCACAAATTCAGCACACAGAACGAAACAGCCAAGTAGATGGCAAATACGCTCCACTGCAAGTACGGAATCAAGAGCGAGGAAGCGATTTTGTCCAGAGGACGGATCGCCCGGATCAGGACCCATGTCGAGTACAAAATCAGGAGCGTATCGACAGCGGCAAGAAACGGGAGCTGCAAGCCATAGAACAAAAGCGGAAACAGCTGATGAAAAAACCAGTTGATTCCATATAATAGAAGCAGCTCCCGGTTCATTTGCCTGCGGCGAACCGAAAGAACGACAGAAGCGGCGATGAGCGCATGCAAAAGAAACCAAACCGTTCCCAGCACATAGTCGGGTGGCGTTCCGTCGGGCTTGGCTAATGAAGCATACCAAGCCCCGCCTACTGGAAAGGCGAAGCTCGCCAGCGAATAAAGGACAATGACAGTGAAAAATAGCAAAACATGATGCAGCGTACTCATTCAGACAACCCTCTCCTTTTTGCCAAGTTGCCTTTCCTATGTTTCTATGTCTATGAGAGTCGCTACCATTTTCATGCCGTATTTTCAAAGATAGTCCCTTGCTTTTTTTTCAGCGTCAAGTTTAGAATGCGTATTGCCTGATAAAAGGAGGCAAGCAAATGAACAGGCCTCTCGGAGTAACCTTAATCGGCTATTTTTACATATTTGGTGCAGTCGTGCTGCTCGTCACAGCCGTAATGTGGCAAGCAGATGCCAGTGAAATCGGGCTTGCAGACAGATTTGGCGTCTCGCCCTTCCCGGAACAACTTTTTCGAGTGATCGTGGCTATTGCTGCTCTGATCGGCGTCTATGGCTACATGCGGCTACAAAAATGGGGTTTCTGATAACTCCTGGCAAAACAAGAAAAACCGCTTGTCCCTTTTTCGAGACGAGCGGTTTTTTGCAATCGCAAAACAAGTGCTCAAGCTACGGCAGGCGCAAAATCTCTCCCGGCTTGAGCGCTTTGCCTCTGATATCCTTTTCGGCCAATGTCGCAACAAAGGCGTCTCCATCCTGCTTGATCGGCGGGAAGGTGTCATAGTGAATCGGCACAACGTAGTCGGCTTCGATCCACTCAGCAGCCTTCACGGCATCCTCCGGCCCCATCGTGAACACGTCTCCGATCGGCAAAAACGCCAGATCGATGTCGTGGGAATCGCCGATCAGCTTCATATCCCCGAACAAGCCTGTATCTCCCGCGTGATAGATCGTTTTGCCGCCCAGCTCGAATACGAATCCGCCCGGCATGCCCATGTAGACGATTTGCTGTTGGTCATCGAGCACCACGCCCGAGCTGTGGAACGCCTGTGTCATTTTGACTTTGCCAAAAGGCAGCGTCACCGATCCGCCCAGATTCATGGAAATCGTTTTTACTCCTTGCCAGCCAAGGTATGTAGCAAGCTCATGCGTCGCAACGATCGTGGCATCGTTCGCTTTTGCCAGTTCCACCGCATCGAGAATGTGGTCCTGATGTCCGTGCGTCAGCAGGATGTACTGGACGTGGATGTCTTCAAGCTTTGTTTTTGCCAGCGGATTTCCCGAAATAAACGGGTCAATCATGATCGAATGACCTTCACTGGTCAACTGCACGGAAGAGTGTCCGTGAAACCGGATTTCCAACATGGTATCCCCTGCCCTCTTTCATTATCGTTTTGTACTCTATCATGTTACCACGTCCAGGGGTGGGAATAAAATCCACCTGAACAGTTGCTGCCCAAAAAGAGAAGAGGCCGCCGATTGCTCGACAGCCTGAGGAACAACTTTTTTCTTGCCAAGACTTCCTTGGAAGCTTAGCAATCGTGGTCGTGTTCTGTAACGGCAATGATTTTCGAATCACGGATGATAGTGCGGCGATTATTATCGTGTTCACGCAGGATGATCGTGCTGGATTTCACTTCAACCAGCTTGCCGAAAAAGTTGCCATTCACAGTCTCAACCTTTACATTTTTCCCTTCGAATCGTTTCACCTGGTCTCTGAATGCCATGGTCAATCCCTCCTTCTGTAAGCATCCTATGTACGTTTGGCATAGCCCTACTGAGCAGATGCACAGACAAACAGAAAATGTACTTGTACCCGTCCGTCATTTGTCCCGATTGCCGCTTTTCCCGTCAAATAGACAAGTTTTTCCGCCAGTTGGCAGAGCCGGACAAACAGTCGTGCACGGGTTTCGAACGCTGCTGGAATTTGTCGCACGATTCCAAAAGGATTTCCCTTTTGGCGCACAGAAAAGGGGTAGAAAACGTACGAACGCACTCTGCGTCAGGAGGGGTAAACATGGGAGACGTCATTGAGCTTGTTGCCAGAGAACGGACTTACAGCGGCAGGGAAGTCGCCGAGATGCTGGGAATTGGCGCGAGCACCTTGCGCAAATGGAGCATGCTCTTAGAACAGCACGGCTACTGGTTCCTGCGAGACAGCCAAAACCGCCGCGAGTATCGCCAGCTGGATGTATCCTGCATGAAACGCTTTTATCGGCTGACCAAAGATCAGCTCATCCCCCAGGAAGAAGCGGCGCAAATGATCGTCAGCCAAACCCAGGTGGAAACGACCCGAAACGAAACGGCTGTCGCGGTTGCCCTCGCCCCTGTCACTCACCCTGCCGCAAATGAAGACGCCCTAGAAGCACTGGAAGCACTGGAAGCCATCGATGAAAAGCTGCACGCACTGGCGCTCCACGTGAAGCAACAGGACGAGAACCAGCAGGCATTGCTCGCCCGTCTGGAAAAGCAGGAAGCGTACATTCGCACCAGCCTGAAGGAGCGCGACCGCCGCCTGACCAAAGCAATGAGCGACATCATGGACGCCAAGGTGCAGTTGGCAAAAATGCAGGACGCCGAGCGGAAAACTTCTATTTGGCATAAGCTGTTTCGGCTGAACTAAATGTAATGGTAGATAGCTGCTGCTTGGCAAGCTGGCGGGGGACGGTTCTGCGGTTTCGTTCATTTGTTCGTGAGGCAAATGCAAAAACACTCTGACTCGCCTCGGTGCGTAAGGGGCGGTAGAGTGTTTTTAGTTTTGGTCGTTAACTGTTACGTTGTGGGGCTGGTCATGATAGGCGATTGCGCATGCGCTTCAGGCGCGTTGCTGATCATTGGGTGTATTTTTCATCTCTTCCGCCAGTTCGATTCTGGCAGACAGCTTGCCGCTCCATCGTCCATTCAGGTAGCCTTCCCTTTGCCCTCGCTGTCTCTCCGGTGAAATTTCTTGATGCGAGTCGTTTACGATTTCAATGAACCACTGTTTATCTGTCTCCTGCGAAGAGTCAAACCTGACGATCCCTTGTCATTTATTTGGCACTCTTGTGCAGACATTTGATAATGTTTTAAAGCCAGTTTGGCACCACCAGGAGGGACTCAGAAGCTGACGCCAGTTGAGTACCGACATCAGCTTGCTGCCCAGGACTTTTTTCAATGTCCACTAAACAGGGCTTGACCACAACTCGACCTATTCAGATACCAAAAGACAGGTGGAGAAAAGAAATGAAAAAGCTTTCCATAACGGTACTTTCAAGTATGTTAGCTGTATTACTGGGAGTGGGTTCTGTTGTCGCTCTGAACGAATACAAAAAAAGCGATCGTCAGGAAACTACTGCTTTAAGCCCAGCCTATAAAGAAAAAGACAAGCTGATGAAGAAATCGGATCTGATTGTGACAGGCTTTGTTCCCGAACAATATACGGAAGTAGAAGTAGAACTGCCTGACGAAAAAGGGCTTTATGAAATTTCACGCGTGTACGAAGTCAAAGTAGCAGAGTCCGCCAAAAACAACAGCAGTCACGCTCTCAAAAAAGACGAAATGATTGAGCTTTACGTTCCAGTTGGATTGAAACAAAAGAAAAGCGGTAAATTTCTTCCTCTTGTCGAAGAAGAAAAAATAAAATTGGAGGCAGGAGAATATTTACTCTTTCTTAAAAGCACCCACTCAGATTTATACGGGAAAGAAATTTATCAGCTGACAACTCCCAACCATATATACAAAAAGAACGGCGAAAAATACGAAAACATCGGCTCTTCCCTTGTTCCAGTAATAGAAGCAAGAGAGCTTTCCATTGAATAGTTTTGCCACAGCAAAAACAGACACGTCACATGTACGTGTCTGTTTTTCTTGCAACAACTCCCCGCACCCGAACCGGAACTTGCGCTTGTGGAGAGAATGGAGTTGCGATCTCAAATTCGCAGAAACGTCTAAGAACTATCCACATCGATTCTTTTTAGCTGTGCTGCCCAATCCCAATTCAAAGGTTTTGTCTTTGATGAACTAAACCAGTTAGCCCCCTCACGAAGCCACCTGCTCCTATATTCTTCAATTGACTCTGGATTGTCCTTTGCATCATCATCGAACCCAGACTCAAATCCACAGCAATTGCATATTTCGTGCGTTGGAAAACCATTTTTGTCCCATTGCGGGTAATTCAGCTCATGGTAACCACAGACTACAGACTGCACACATATATTTACTCATCATGACATCCTACACCTTTTTATGGATTTGGCCGTGACGCTTGTATGGCCAGCTACTTCCTTGATGGTTCTGTACTTGTGCTTGACACCTCCTGCATCCAGATTTCCAAACACTTTTTTAGCATCTCATTCCCCCCCTTCACCCTTTGGACATATCGGCTTCGCTGATCCAGAAGGCCAACTCTCTCCATTGTCGATACTCTCTCACCCATTTCTTTACACGGTCTTTATCTTGAATGCCAAAATGCTCGGTAATCTGCCGATCGGTCCACTTTTCTTTTGATTGCCATAAAAATGCCCCCTTGAATTACATCGGATTCCCTTGGATCGGCTACACTAAATTAG
>NZ_DOTK01000077.1:0-52774 GCF_003521185.1 Brevibacillus sp. | reverse complement strand
ACACAAAACTTTTTACGCTCTCATAACCAACAGTATTAAATTTAAGAAGCCCCTATAAGGGGCTTCTTAAATTTAATTAATAGATTCAGCAAACTTCAATACCTCTTCTTTTGTTAATTTGTCAGTAGTTTTAGCTACCATCCAGTAACTAACTTTATTGGCTTTCCAGGACAAGGTAATGTACTCATCACTTTCCTGAATTTCACCTTTTCTACCGTTGATTTCGATTTCTTCGCTTTCTCCCAATATTCCATTACCACCTTTGGTAATCATCAAATTAATAAACGAGTCATCAACTGTACTTTTATATCTAATTTCCCATTGGTTAAGTTTATCTTTTAATTTTTCATCTTCGATGACTGATGGTGGCTCAATCATTATTACATCATCGCTAACGGTCATAAACTCTGGGACATATTGAGGTTCAGCATAGTTTATGCTTTTTTTGACTTCTTTCATATTCACTTTTTTTGCTTTTGTATGTTCTTCTATTACTTCATATGTCTGAGATTCGTCCGAGGAAGATTTTGATTTGGATAGAGTTGAGGGGGCTTTATAGATCCACGTATCATACACATAATTATTTTGCCCTCCAGCACATCCACTAGGGTCTGCACATACTAGAGCACGAGTCATAGCTGCTTTTGTAGGGGTAGAATAAAGAGTTACGCCTGTTGTCAAGGTAAAACCAGATGCTACTGACTTTCCAAGATATTGAGTCTTTGTGCCTGCTCCGTTTCCATAAACATCAACGACTTGGTAGTTATAAAATTCAGAACCAGATGGACTGGAGGAACCAGCATAAGCTTCTGCCCTTTCAAATTTAATCTTATTAGATCCGTATTCATAAATTTTATCACTATGCATGTAGCTGTAATCTGCAGCATAGCTGCTGTCACTCACCGTACTATGGTAAGTAGTAGAGGTTCCAGCAATACCAGAAAGGGTATGCTCAACTGAATCAGCAAACGCTGATGTACCTCCTGCTAACGAAAGAGTGAGCAAAGTAAAAATAGTCTTTTTAAAGTGTTTCAAGAATTACAACTCCCTTATTAAATATTTTTCCAATCTAGTAATATAATATCGCAATCCCTTATGGATGGAACTGTCCATAAGACCTAAAAATTACCAAAATTTTGGGCGAAAATGGTATAATAGTTTGAAGGGGACCCAACCAACATCCTATTCAGGACGCTCAGGAAGCTCTGTAATCCACTCTATGATCTTGTCTGTGAGTCCCTCCGCGTCACCGTAAACCAGCGGACGTTCCAGCGATTTGCGTAGCCTTTCCATCCAGCGCTTCAAGCTCTGCTGAGCTGTTCGCGCCTTCCTCGTCTGGAATGATTGTACTCCCACTCTAATTCTGGAATAGCGACGAGATCGGCTTTCCCTACTCGTTCGATGTAAACAACCAGACGCACATTGTTCGTGACTCCCAGGGTTATCTCTCTGGTTTTCATGTTCGTTCCCGCCTCCAAGCGATTTTATCAATTACTTTAAATGGACAGTCTGATCGGAAGCATAGTAAAATATTGGACAAGTACATGACACGGCTTCTCTCAGGGTGGTCTGCTCATCTTCCCATGTCGCAAACAGGGGGAGGTGAGAATATGGCAATTACGCACGAAACACTGACCTTTTTGATTCAGTTTGGTGGATTTATTGTCACTTCGCTGAGTCTCGTCGTCACAATCGTCATTGCCTTGACCCCAAAAAAGAAGTGACCGCCCTGTGAGTTGGTAGCTCTGGCGGTCACTTCTGCCAAAAGGCGTGCTGCATGCCGTGCTCGGCGGCAAAAAGTTTTCGCTGCAACGGTATGAGCCAAGCAAGGAAATCGGATACTTTGTTCAGCACTATTGGGTAGTCAGATGGGATTTGCGCGGACAAGCTCCTTATTCGCAAACAGTGTTGGCCCACCCCAACGTCAATCTCGTTTTTGAACAGGGGGCATCGGGAATTTTCGGAGTCGCTCCGTCCACGTCCTCCCATATGCTTGCGGGTCAAGGTCATGTATTCGGTGTAAAATTCAAGCCAGGGGGATTCTTTCCGTTTTGGCAAAAACCTGTTTCGGAGCTATACGGTACATCTACTACTATAGAAGAAGTGTTCCAGGTGGACACGGCCGCACTGGAAGCAGAAATACTCCAGTTGCCGGACGATCAGGCAATGGTTGACCGATTCGAGCAGTTTCTGATTGAACGGCTGCCCCAGCAAGATCCGAATGTAGAAAAAATTTCTCAGCTGGTCACAAGGATTCAGGCGGATCGGAATGTGCTGAAGGTAGAGGATGCTGTTCGACTGTCCGACATGACGTTGCGGACGATGCAGCGACTGTTTGACCGTTATGTTGGCGTCAGCCCGAAATCAGTGATTCAGCGGTATCGGCTGCACGAAGCGGCGCAACTGATTGATCAGGGAGTAGTGAGCGACTGGTTGGAGATGTCCATAGCGCTTGGCTATTACGACCACTCGCATTTCATCCGGGACTTCCGTTCCATTGTCGGAGTATCTCCACAACAATATCGACAAATCCAAAGTTTATAATTTTGAAGAAAGCCTTCCCGGCGTCGTTTGCCAAGACGGGAAGGCTTCTTTGTTTTTGCATGGGAAGAATGGCGAAAATTCCGCGGTTCGCATAGTTTTTCCGTCGCGAGGCATACTTCATTTAATGAAGAATGTGAATTTATTTCCGTTAATACAATTTGATCTTTGAATAAAACATAATTAAACTTGCTTAAAATGTCTTCAATATTACTAAAAATGCAGTATATTTGTTGAAGTAGCTTTTCCATGAGTGTTACACATACAAAAGGGGGTCAACACCAATGAAAAAAAGCGTATTCGCAGCGATGAGTTCCATCCTGGTTCTGAGTGCGGCGCTGGCTGGCTGTGGCGGCGGCGAGAAAGCAGCAGAGCAAGGAAATTCTGCTAATAGTGAAAAAACAAGCGGTCCAAAAGTTCTGCGCATGAACATGAAGAGTGAGCCACCAACGGCTGACCCTGGCTTGGCTGAGGATTCCACTTCCGGTGCTGTTTTGCGTGCGACCTTTGACGGTTTGACTCGTATTGGTGAAGATGGCAAACCACATGAATCCATAGCGGAAAAAATTGACGTTTCTGAAGATGGACTTACTTATACATTCCACCTGCGTGACAGCAAATGGAGCAACGGCGATGCTGTTACAGCAAAAGACTTTGAATACGCTTGGAAGCGAGCGCTCGATCCGAAACTCGGTTCTACCTACGCTTACCAACTGTACTACCTGAAAAACGCGGAAGAGTACAACACAGGCAAAGCGAAAGCTGAAGACGTGGGCGTAAAAGCAAGTGACGACAAAACACTTGTTGTTACTTTGAAAAACCCGACTCCGTTCTTCCTGGAGCTGACAGCTTTCTACACGTACTTCCCAGTGAACCAAAAAGTGGTTGAAGGAACGCAAAACTGGGCAGGCGACGCGAAAACTCACGTAGGTAACGGTCCGTTCAAGATCGATACTTGGGAGCACAAAAGCAAGCTGATTCTCGCGAAAAACGAGAACTACTGGGATAAAGATGCTGTAAAACTGGACAAGATCGATTTCTCCATGGTTGAGGATGAAAACACGGAGCTGTCCATGTTTGACAACGGCGATCTGGATTGGGCAGGTGCTCCAACTTCCGCACTGCCAACAGACGCGATTCCGGCTCTGAAAGACTCCGGAAAAATGCAAACGCATGCGATTGCGGGCACGTACCTGTACAAATTCAATACAGAGAAACCGCCGTTCAACAATGCGAAAATCCGTAAAGCGTTCGCTTATGCGATCGACCGTCAAACAATCATCGACAACGTAACACAAGCAAACCAAGAACCGGCAATGGGTCTGGTGCCTCCAACGATGGCAGTAGCATCTAGCCCGTACTTCAAAGATAACGATGTAGAAACAGCGAAAAAATTGCTGGAAGAAGGTATGAAAGAGGAAGGCATCACCAAGCTGCCAACTCTGACTCTTTCCTATAATACATCCGAAGGTCACAAGAAAATTGCCGAAGCAATCCAGGACCAATGGAAAAAAGCTCTTGGCGTAGAAGTGAAGCTGGAGAACAAAGAGTGGAAAGTATTCCTGGATGACCTGCACCAAGGTAAATTCCAAATCGCTCGTTCCAGCTGGACTGGCGACTACAACGATCCGTACACATTCCTGGATCTGTTCAAGCTGAAAAAAGGCAGCAACAACGATACCAACTGGGAAAGTCCGAAGTATCAAGAGCTGCTGAACAAATCTGCGGTTGAAAAAGACCCTGAGAAGCGCAAACAAATCTTGGCAGAAGCAGAAGCATTGTTCATGGACGAAATGCCAGCTGCGCCAATCTACTACTACACTCATTCCTACGTGAAGAGCGACAAGGTAAAAGGTGTTGTTCTGGACGGTCTGGGCTTCGTAGACTGGAAATGGGCAGACATTCAATAATAGCAAAGAATGAAAGAGGAGCGATCAGCTCCTCTTTTTTTGTTGAATGCGGAGGGAAATCGCCGTCAAAGCTTGTCGAGTTTATTCATCCATAAAGAAAACAGAATAGAGGGCAATGAGAAGAATAAATATTTGTAAAATTCCAAATAAAAAATGAGTTTGAGAGCGACACGCATCAATAAGCCATTTTGGGCAGGATTGCCAAGAGTGTTGCGAGAAGAAGTGCGACAAAACCGCGCCAAATCAACGTTTTCCAGAGGAGAATAAAGACGTCGAGCATTTGCTATTATATTTTTCCAATAAATTATTTTTTATAAAAGATTAAACATCTTTATAAATAAATAAAAATTTATTAAATCATTCTAAAACATATTTAAAAATAATATAAAACCATGTATATTGATAAAAGATTTAGAAAAGGGGGATTACTTGTATGAAAAAGAATGTTTTCGTAGCAATGAGTTCTATCCTCGTTCTTGGTGCGGCACTTGCAGGATGCGGTGGCGGTAACCAAGCAGCGCCAGCAGATAATAATGCAGCAGCAGGTAACAAAACGGAAACTCCTGCTCCAGCAGCTGGACCAAAAGTACTGAAATTGAACCTGCACTCCGAGCCGCCAACAGCTGACCCTGGTATTGCGGAAGATACAACTTCCAGCACGATCATCACAGCTACTTTTGAAGGTTTGACTCGTGTAGGTAAAGATAACAAAGTACATGAAGCAGCAGCTGAAAAAATTGAAATTTCTCCAGACGGTAAAAAATATACATTCAAAATCCGCGATGCTAAATGGAGCAACGGCGATGCCGTATCCGCAAAAGACTTCGAATTTGCTTGGAAACGCGCGCTCGATCCGAAAACAGCTTCCAACTACGCTTACCAACTGTACTATGTGAAGGGTGCTGAAGCCTTCAACAAAGGTACTGGTAAAGTAGAAGATGTAGGCGTAAAAGCAATTGATGACAAAACACTGGAAGTTGAACTGACTAACCCAACTCCATTCTTCCTGGAACTGGTAGCGTTCAAAACATACTTCCCAGTTCACCAAAAAACAGTTGAAGGCAACGACAAATGGGCTACTGACGCGAAAACAATCGTTGGTAACGGTCCATTCAAAATGGAAACTTGGGAACATAAGAGCAAACTGGTTGTTGTGAAAAACGACAACTACTGGGATAAAGACAACGTAAAACTGGACAAAATCGAGTTCTCCATGGTAGAAGATGAGAACACTGAGCTGTCCATGTATGAAAATGGCGAACTGGATTGGGCAGGTGCTCCAACTTCCGCATTGCCAACAGACGCAATTCCGGCTCTGAAAGATTCCGGAAAAATGACAACTCAACCGATCGCAGGTACTTATTTCTACCGTTTCAACACAGAAAAAGCACCTTTCAACAACGTGAAAATCCGTAAAGCGTTTGCTTACGCGATCGATCGTCAAAGCCTGATCGACAACATCCTGCAAGCTGGTCAATTGCCAGCAACAGGCTATGTGCCACCGAGCATGGCTCTGAACAAAGACGGCTACTTCAAGGACAAAGACCTCGATGCAGCGAAAAAATTGCTGGAAGAAGGTATGAAGGAAGCAGGCATCAGCAAACTGCCAACCCTGACACTTTCCTACAACACTTCCGAAGGTCACAAAAAGATCGCAGAAGCGATTCAAGACCAATGGAAGAAAAACCTCGGCGTAGACGTGAAACTCGAAAACAAAGAGTGGAAAGTATACCTGGATGATGTACACCAAGGTAAATACCAAGTAGCTCGCGCTGGTTGGCTGGGTGACTTCAACGATCCAATCAACTTCCTGGAAATGTTCAAAGAAAAAGACGGCGGAAACAACGATACTCGTTGGGAAAATCCGAAGTACAAAGAGCTGCTGAACCAATCCGCTCTGGAACAAGATCCAGAAAAACGTAAAGCAATCTTGGCAGAAGCTGAGCAAATCCTGATGGATGAAATGCCAATCATGCCAATCTACTACTACACTCAATCTTGGGTTAAAAACGACAAGGTTGACGGCGTAATCATCGACGGTCTGGGTGCTGTTGATTACAAATACGCTGACATCAAGTAATCATTGAAGAGATGCAACTGATATAAGGAAGAGAGGCGTTTTTAACGCTTCTCTTCTTTTTTTTGCGGCAAGCAGTCGGCGAGCATGGCGCAATCCTTTTATTAGAAAAATCACCCAAAAAATCCCTCTCGCTTGTATACTGATGGTAGAAGTCCATATAAAAAAATAAGGAGTTTTGATCGTGAAAAAAAGCGTAGTAGCAGTTACAAGCGCAATGCTGATTGTTGGGGGAAGCTTGGCAGGGTATGCGGATGCCGGACAAGCGGCGGAGCCGAAGGTGCTCAGGATGAATATGAACTCGAACCCGCCGACTGTGGACCCGGGGATCGCGGAAGATTCAACGTCAGGAGCAGTAACCAGGGCAATTTTCGAGGGATTGACCCGTGTAGGCGAAGATGGAAAAATTCATGAAGCAGCAGCGGAGAGTTATACCATTTCTGCTGACGGCAAAACCTATACATTTAAAATCCGTCCATCTAAGTGGAGCAATGGCGATCCGGTAACTGCTCATGACTTCGAATATGCTTGGAAACGCGCGCTGAACCCTGAGACAGCATCGAATTATGCTTACCAGCTATACTATTTGAAAGGCGCGGAAGCTTACAATCAAGGTAACGGAAAAGCGGAGGAAGTAGGAGTCAAAGCCATAGATGCGACAACCTTGGCCGTGGAGCTAACCGCTCCAGCCCCGTTCTTCACGGAACTGACAACTTTCTACACCTATTACCCCGTAAATAAAAAAGTAGTGGAAGCAAACGCACGATGGGCGCTTGACCCCAAAACGATTGTAGGGAACGGCCCTTTTCAAATCGAGACTTGGAAGCCCCAGCACCAGATGATTCTGGCGAAAAACCAGAACTACTGGGATAAAGGGAACGTAAAATTGGACAAGATTCATTTTTCCATGATAGAAGACGAACTGGTAGAGCTGACGATGTTTCGCAACGGAGATCTAGATTGGGCAGGAGCTCCTTTGTCCCAAATCCCACTTGATCTCGAGTTGGATTTGGGATCACCTCCGATACTTAACACTCAAGCGATAGCAGGCACTTATTTTTATCGCTTCAACACCAAGCAAGCTCCTTTTAATAATGTCAAAATCCGTAAAGCTTTTGCTTATGCGCTGGATCGGCAGGGGTTGATAGAAGCAATGTGGATGAATGTCCTTCCCGCCACAGGTTATGTGCCGTCGAGCATGGGGCTTAAAGCTGAGGGTTACTTCAAAGACAATGACATAGAAACAGCGAAACAGCTTCTCCAAGAAGGAATGAAAGAAGCAGGAATCAGCAAACTCCCTCCCATCACCATTTCCTACAACACATCCCAAAGTCATAAAAAAATTGCAGAAGTGATCCAATATCAATGGAAAAACAATCTTGGCGTAGAGGTGAAGTTGGAAAACACCGAATGGAAAAAATTTCTGGAAGATGTCCACCAAAGCAAATATCAAATATCCCGCTTTGGCTGGCTCGCCGACTTCAACGATCCGATCAACTTTTTGGAGATGTTCAAGGACAAAGACGGCGGGAACAATGACACTGGTTGGGAAAATCCGCAGTATAAAGAACTGCTGAACCAGTCGGCAAAAGAGCAGGACCCGCAAAAACGCAAAGCGATTCTCGCCAAGGCCGAGCAAATCCTCATGGACGAAATGCCGATCATGCCGATCTATTATTATTCACAAAATTGGCTGCAAAGCAAAAAGGTCGATGGAGTGGTTATGGACGGCTTGGGAATGATCGACTTCAAATACGCAGATATCAAGCCTTAATCTGCGGATGCCCTTCTTTCTTTTTTTCCAACGCATGGACAAATGACCAATCCATTGTGCTCCTGGCTACATAGAGTAAAAAGGAACAAACTGCAACCAGGGGGGATCGCTGTGGATATTGGCAAATTGCTCAGCATTGTAAGGTCAATTCCCAAAGACAAGCTGAAAACGGACGCAGGCTTGAAAGAGGTCATTCGCGATTTGGGCAAAAAAGCGGGCAAAAACTTCTCAGACAAGGAACTGAACGGATATGTGGCGCAGTTTCGGCAAATGTCCAAGACCGAAAACGTCGGGAGCCTGCTGAATAAGCTGTCCAAAAAAGGCGTTAATTCCAAAGACATCGACAACCTGAAAAAGCGCTTTAAATAAAGGGGGGCTTATCTAGGAGGGAGGTGGGATTATCGCTGCCAAGACCCGAAGGAAAAAGAAGCAGGCCGTCTCCCAGGGCCAACTGTTAGAGACGATGCACAGGCTGGCTGATGCGCATGATGTGAGCAATGCCCAGGTGATGCGCGAGATGAACCAGATGAAGCAAGAGTTGCAGGATATGAAGGACACGCTTGGAAGACTGAAGGCTACGCCCAGTCTGGGACCGCGGCGCAGCATCTTGTTCGGTGGACGCCAGCGTCCGGTTCCTGTACAGTCCGCCCCGGAGAAACCGAAGCCTGCGATCTCGATTGAAGATTTGCTGCCGTTATTGCCGCACTTGAGCGGGGCTATTCCCCAACTGAAGAACCCGAAAGTAGCGGATTCAATCAAAGTCCTGTCAAATCCGGCTGTCATGTCCATGATTCAGCAGTTTATTGCCAGCGGGGGCTTGAATATGCTGAAAGGGCAGGGACCCGTTCAGGAAGTAAGCAGAAGAGAAAGGCGCGGCTTGTCGCGCTTCCTTCGATAGAACAAGCAGGATCAGACACGATTCTCTCTCAAAAGACTGCCTCTTTGTCAAAAAAGAGCAGTCTTTTGTCTTTTTGGTACGAAAAGACTATAAACTTTACAGATTCACTAGCGTCTAATAGAATGGTGAACGTTGCACAATGGGCTAACGCCACATAACAAATCAGACATCACGGAGGAGGTCAGGATGAAAAGACGATTTTACCCTCTGCTTCTGGCGCTGCTGCTGGTCCTGCTGCTTATCCCCGGTTGGGCGGCTGCGGCAAGTAGTGCAACTGAGGAGACCGTCAGCTTAATGATTGGTGGACAAGCAGTTACCCCGGATGTACCGCCATTGATCAAAAGCGGGCGGACATTGGTTCCTGTCCGTGTCATCGCAGAAGGTCTGGGCGCAGATGTCGCCTGGAATGAAGCGACCCGGACAGCTGTTATTACGAAGGGATCTCAGCAGCTTTCCCTCACGCTGGACTCGCGTACAGCGCAACTGAACGGAAAACAGGTCAAGTTGGATACAGCCCCTGTCATTTCCCAGAAACGCATGCTGCTGCCTTTGCGATTTGTCGGGGAATCGCTTGGAATCACAGTAGGTTGGGACAGCAGTTCCCGTACCGTCATTGCCAATGAGACGCCGCAAGTGACATTGAACGGACGCGCTCCTGAAAAAGCGATCAAGCTGTACCAGGTGTCTGACACGATGTATGTGGCTGCCGATGCAGTGGCAGAACAAGTCGGGCAAAAAGGCTTTGCCTGGAGTCGCCCAGAGCGCGGCATGACGATCGACAGCCAGCTGGTTCTCCCGTTGAAGCAAGTGGAAGACGAACTGGGCGGGTCGATTGACTGGAACCAGAAAAAGAACTTGGTCGAGATTGAAAGACTTAATCATCTGACAGGTGTTGAGCAAGATGGGGATCGCGTACATATTAATATGAAGCTGCCTGTACAGGCGAACGCTTTTGTACTGACAGGCCCCCATCGCATTGTGCTGGATCTTCCCCAAACGGCTTTGACAGATGATTTGGTGGAAGAGTTGAAGCAAAAGGAACAAGCAGCGAGCACGGGAGCATCTGAGGATCGCCAGCAGGCTGCTTCCGCAGATGACGAGGACGAACAGAGTGCAGAAGACTCCGATTCTTATAACGATGAGCAGCAGGCAGCCGCGAGTGTGCCGGAGGAAGAGCCGCTCATCGCCAGCCTTCGCTACAGCCAGTACAGTGCTTCTCCCGAGACGGTTCGCGTCGTCATTGAGTTGAACCAGAAGAGCGCGTATAATCTGGCGTATACGAAAGACGGTATCGAAGTGAAGCTTACCCCAAAACCTAAAAAGACAGGCTACCTCATCGTAGTCGATGCTGGTCATGGGGGAAAAGACCCTGGAACGTTGGGCGTGGCAGGCAACCACGAAAAAGATTACAATCTGGCTGTCGCAAACAAGCTAATAGCCTTGTTGAAACAATATCCGGAGTTTCAGGTAGTTCCGGTGCGTACGACAGATGTATTCTATGAGCTGTCAGAGCGGGTGGCGATTGCCAACGAGATGGATGCGGATTTGTTCCTGTCCATCCACGCCAACGCATTCCCGAAACCGACGACAGGCGGAACGGAAACGTTCTATTACAATGCAAACAGCAAAACATTTGCGCAAGTCGTTCACAAGTATTTGCAAGGTGCTACGCAGTTCCCGGATCGGGGCGTCAAGGCAAGCGGCTTTTACGTCATCAAAAACACCAAAATGCCGGCTGTCCTGACAGAGACAGGCTTCCTGTCCAACCCGCAAGAGAATGCGTTGCTTACCTCATCGGAATTTCAGGACAAAATCGCGAAAGCCCTTGCTGCGGCTATTCGTGAATACTATCAGTCTTATCAGTAAGGGAGGCTTTCACGATGAAAAAAAGTCTGATGATCGGGGTGGCAGCTTTTGCTGTGTTGCTTCTGGCTGGTTGCGGACAAAATGCAACGCCTGCACCGCAGCCGACAACACCTGTTGAACAGCCATCCGGCAATAAAACAGACCCATCGACTACAGAGCCGACACTGAAAAAACAGCTCGTGACCGTCTACTACTCCGACAGCGATCTGATGGAACTGCAAAAAGAAGAACAGGAAATCTCGTTTGCAGAAGACATCGAGAAGTACAAGAAAACACTCGCGCTGCTTGGGAAGCCAGTGAAGGCAGATGCTCACTTTCCGCTCTGGAAAGACTTCCAGTACCATTCGTTGACGTTTGCTGACGGCACGTTGACGATTGATGCGGATAGCAAAAACCAGTACAACCTCGGTTCCAGCGGCGAAGGAATGGCAGTGGACTCGCTGAAAGAAACCTTTTTTCAATTCCCGGAAGTAAAACAAATCGTCATCCTGGAAGACGGCAAGAAAACGGAATCGTTGATGGGGCATGTCGATATATCGCAGCCTTTGACCCGCGACAAATAAATAGTTAACCGCAAGCGAAAGGCGGCACAACCTGATTGAACAGGATGTGCCGCCTTTTATACATTTGCCCGACCATCTTTAAAAAAGCTTAACAATGGCATCACAATCCTACAACATTCGACCTGTATAGTTTGTACTTGTAAGAGAGAAAAAAACAAACCGAACCTTTTAAGGAGGATTTTCATCCAATGAAAAAACTCAGCAAAATGTTAATGGCGCTGACATTTGTAGGAGCATTGCTCGCAGGTTGTGGAAGCAACAATGCGGCTCCAGCACCACAGCAACCAGCGCAACAACCGGCGCAGCAACCAGCTACTCCGGCTCCGGAACAAAACAACTCTGGTTCGACAACAACTACATCGGGTGAACCGATCACTGCAGTTGGTTCTACCGCTTTGCAGCC
Organism: Brevibacillus sp.; assembly: GCF_003521185.1. NCBI lineage: Bacteria > Bacillati > Bacillota > Bacilli > Caryophanales > Paenibacillaceae > Brevibacillus > Brevibacillus sp. Next base: position 40,742 of record NZ_DOTK01000077.1, on the reverse strand, counting down.
TCTGGTCGAGCAAACGGCCAAAGACTTTATGGCAAAAAATCAAGGTGTGCAAATTCAAGTTCAAGGCGGAGGAAGCGGTACAGGTCTGAGCCAAGTAGCAAGCGGCGCAGCAACAATCGGTAACTCCGACATCTTCGCAGAAGAGAAAAAAGGCATTCCGGCAAACGAACTGGTTGACCATAGAGTAGCAGTTGTTGGTATGGCAGCAGCGGTTAGCCCGAAAGTAAAAGTAGACAACCTGACCAAGCAACAACTGATCGACATCTTCACTGGCAAAATCACCAACTGGAAAGATGTTGGCGGCGACGATATGAAGATCACGCTGGTAAACCGTCCAAAGTCTTCCGGAACCCGTGCAACATTCAGCAAATTCGCACTGGACGGAAAAGAAGAAGCAGAAGGCATCACAGAGGATTCCTCGGGTACCGTTCGCAAAATCATCGCGGAAACTCCTGGCGCAATCGGCTACCTGGCTCTGTCCTACTTCAATGACTCCGTAAAAGCATTGAAACTCGACGGTGTAGAAGCAAACGCAGAAAACATTGCATCGAACAAATACCCAGTGTGGGCATATGAGCACATGTATACAAAAGGCGAGCCAACTGGCAACGCAAAAGCTTTCCTGGAGTTCATCCTGTCTGAAGAAGTACAAAAGAAAACTATTACTGAACTGGGCTTCCTGCCAATCACAGATATGAAAGTAGAACGTGATGCAGAAGGCAAAGTAACGCAAAAATAAGACACTCACGGGTCAACAGCAAAATAGAGGGGTGGGGGGGCCTTACCCCTCATTTTGCTTGCTCGAAAGCCGTTTTCTTTCTAGGAGGGAGAACATGAACCATCGTATTGAAGGGGTAGGGACAAATCGCCAATCACTGATTGCGCGAAAAATGCTGACATACAATAAACGCCAATTTACAGAGAATATGACCGGGCGAACAATCGCCATGGTATGTGCGGCTTTGCTGGTCATCGTCGTCTTGTCGATTACGTACTTCATCGCTTCCAAAGGGTTGTCCACCTTTTTTGTTGACGGTGTCAGTATCAGTGAATTTTTGACTCAGGTGAAATGGGACCCAGAGGGCGAGCCTGCACTCTACGGTGTGTTTCCTTTCATCCTCGGATCGTTTTTGGTAACGGCTCTCGCTGCATTGATCGCGGCACCGCTCGGAATTGGCGCAGCGATTTTCATGACGGAAATATTCCCGGGCTTCGGGAAAAAAGTGTTGAAACCAGTTATTGAGCTTTTGGTTGGGATTCCATCCGTTGTATACGGATATGTAGGTCTTACTTTATTGGTTCCGTTTATTCGCGAACAGTTCGATGTGTTGGGCTTCAGTCTGTTGGCTGGGGGACTCGTACTCGCTTTGATGATTTTGCCTACGATCACCAGTGTGGCGACAGATGCGATCGAGGCTGTGCCTCAAGATTTGCGGAACGCATCGCTTGCTCTGGGTGCGACGCGTTGGCAGACGATTTGGAATGTCGTGCTGCATTCTTCCCTGCCGGGTTGCTTGACGGCGGTCGTATTGGGGATGGCGCGCGCATTTGGCGAAGCGCTTGCGGTACAAATGGTGATCGGTAACACGACGAAGCTTCCAGGCAGCTTGCTTGATCCAATCAGCACGCTGACGAGCGGAATTACGCTTAACATGGGAAATACGATTCAGGGAACGCCTTACAACAATGCGCTCTGGTCCATGGCTCTTCTGCTGCTTCTGATGTCGTTCGTTTTCATTATGATCTTGCGCTTTTTGGGCAGAAAAAGGCTGGTGAAGTAAATGAGAGCGAGATTGATGGACCGTATTGCGACTGTTGTGCTGACTCTGATTGCCGCTCTGATTATCGGTACGCTTATCGGCTTGCTCGGCTTCATTTTGACGCAAGGCTGGCATAAGCTGAACCTGGACTTTTTGACTTCTCCGCCTGATATCGTCAACGCAGGAGGCGGGATCGGACCGCAACTGTTCAACTCGTTTTACTTGCTGGTTCTGACCATGCTGATTGCTTTGCCGCTTGGCATCGGAGCAGGAATTTATATGGCTGAATATGCGCCGGATAACAAGTTCACACAGTTTATCCGCATGAGTATAGAAGTGCTTTCTTCGTTGCCGTCTATCGTTGTTGGCCTGTTTGGTTTGCTCGTCTTCGTAAACATGACGGGCTGGGGGTATACCTTGTTCTCCGGTGCCCTGGCTTTGACCGTTTTCAACCTTCCGTTGCTCGTACGCGTAACAGAGGATGCGCTGCGCAACGTGCCGCGCAGTCAAAAAGAAGCAAGCCTGGCGCTTGGCATCACCAAATGGCGGACGATCGTTTCCGTCATTCTTCCGGCAGCGCTCCCGGGCATTCTCACCGGGGCGATCCTCGCTTCCGGCCGCGTCTTCGGGGAAGCGGCTGCGCTTTTGTTTACGGCAGGGATGTCTTCGCCGAACCTGAACTTTGCTGATTTCTCCTTGAACAGCCCGACCTCTCCGCTGAATCCGTTCCGCCCGGCTGAAACATTGGCCGTGCATATTTGGAAAGTAAACAGCGAGGGGCTGACGCCAGACGCTCGCGATGTGGCAGACGGTGCGGCAGCTGTTCTGATCATTGCTGTGTTGCTCTTTAACCTCTCGGCCCGTTGGTTTGGTACTTGGGTATACAAAAAGATGACTTCAGGGTCCAACTAAGGAGAGATGACGGGGATGTCCATACTCACCATGCAGGATACGATTATTTCGACAAACAATGTCTCGGTTTATTACGGCGAGAAGCAAGCCGTCAAAAATATCTCGATGGAAGTCGAGCGCAACTCGGTGACGGCTTTTATCGGGCCGTCCGGCTGTGGAAAATCGACGCTTTTGCGCAGCCTGAACAGGATGAACGATCTCGTTCCTTCGTGCCGCGTGACAGGCTCGATTGTCGTGGATGGAATCAACATCAACAGTGAGGAAGTCAACATCGAGAGCTTGCGCCAGGTCGTCGGAATGGTGTTCCAGAGGGCCAACCCTTTTTTCAAATCGATCTATGAAAATATCGCGTTCGCCCCGCGTTTTCACGGATTGACGGATCGTCGCAAGCTGGACGAATTGGTGGAGACGAGCTTGCGCAAAGCGGCTTTGTGGGACGAAGTAAAAGACCGTCTGCGCGATTCCGCCCTGTCTCTGTCAGGCGGACAGCAGCAGCGTCTGTGCATCGCACGCGCCATTGCCATGCAGCCGACCATTTTGCTGCTGGATGAGCCGGCTTCTGCACTCGACCCGATTTCTACGATGAAAATCGAAGAGCTGGTCATGCAACTGAAGGAAGAATACACAATTGTGATCGTGACGCACAACTTGCACCAGGCGGCGCGCATCTCGGATAAGACGGCGTTCTTTTTGCTCGGCGAACTGGTCGAGATGGATGAAACGGGAAAAATTTTCACCTCGCCAGAAAACGACAAGACAGAGGCGTACATCAGCGGTCGCTTTGGCTGAATCGCGAAGGAAAAGGAAAAGGAAAAGGAAAAGGCTCTCCTGGCAGCATGCTTGCGCAGGAGGGCCTTTTCTTGTACAGTCTCGGGGCAAGGGCAAGGGCAAGGGCAAGGACAACGCCGGAGCCAGAGCCACGGCCACGAAATGCAGCATGACTCCCCAAGCGTTGATGATGACTGCTGCGCCGTGCGACGAGTCCGCTAGACAGCAAAACAAGCAACAAAAAAAGCCTTCTATGCAGAAGGCTTTTCTACTGCCCGGAAAAACCGGATTTCGTGCTCCAAATCTTCTACGATGCCAGCCAGTCGCTCTGAATCGTGCAGGAACTGCTCAGACAGCGAGAGACTTTCCTGATTGGCGGCGACGGCTTGCTGGGTGCCGGCAACCACTTCCTGAGCGGAATCCGCGAGGCTGTCGACGCGCCGGAAAATGACCTGGCTTTGACTGGAGATCGTTTCGGCCAACTGCCTGATCGCTTCAAACTGCGTCGTCAAAACTTCGCTGATCGAGATCGTCTGCTGGAAAATATCTGTCGCCTGATGCAATGTGTGAATCCCGTCGACGGTCGCGTGATCGGTAGTTGCCAGACAAGCTTCTACGCGCTCCATCCGGTTCTCGCCGGACGTGATGACGTGTTGGATGCGAGTAGTGGCCTCCTCGGTTTGCTCCGACAACAGGCGGATTTCGTCAGCCACGATGCCGAAGCCGAGTCCAGCCTGACCAGCTCGCGATGCTTCAATCCGGGCGTTGAAAGACAACAGTCTGGTGCGCTGCGAGATGGAGGAAATCCAGCCGAGAATGTCCCGAATGTCATCCATGCTTTCTCGCATCGAACCCATCGCCTGAAGGGATGCTTTCATATCCGTCGAGATTTTTTGCATGTTGTCTTTTAACAGGGCGATTGAGGTTGCGGCTTTGGCGCTTTGTTCCCGCGATTTCTGATTTTGCATGATCGCTGTTTCCATCGATTGGGTGACGCGGCCCAACTCTTGCGTGATGTCTGCCATAGTTTGGTGAATATCATCGATTTGGGCTTGCTGGTTGTCCATTTCCAGGGCGAGTCGCTCCGTGACGGAGACGACCTCTGTCTGCATGGCGTGGGAGTGTCGCGAGCCTGTTCCGACATGCTCGGCCACCTGTTTGACATCGGAAATGACGTACTGGATTTTGCCGATGATCGTTCTGATCTGTCCGCTCATCCGGTTGAAGCTGTCGGCGAGCTGTCTGATTTCATCATTGGTTTGGACGTGCATCGTCTGGAACAAGTCGCCTTCGCTGAAAGCCGTCATTTTTTGCTGGACTTCTTTGACGGGCTTGATAATTTTGCGAACGTACAAATAGAGCAGCAAAGCCAGTGAAATCAGACCGACGAGCGAGATGACCAGAATCGTCAGTTGCAAGCGGCGGACCTCCTGCTTGACCTCTGATACGGATTGAACGACGATCATTCCCCATTTGAGCGCCGGGTCGAACTTGTAGGCAGCGAACGCATCCATGCCGTTTATATGGAACGAATCAAAGCCTGACTTGCCTGCGATCACATTGGAGACGACGGGCAGCTCCGTGAGCAGGGGGCGCTGCAAGGCGTACGTTTTATCCGGGTGAGCGAGCAGCTTCCCTTGCTGATCGACAATCATCGCGTACCCGGTATTTCCCAGCTTGATTTGTCCAATCGACTCGCTGAGCTTTGGCACGGAGACGAACGCTACGACTACCCCGACAGGTTCTTCCTCGTCGTTGCGCAAAGCCATCGACACGGCGATTTTGGGAAACTCGGTTGCGGAAAATTGAAACACGTCCGAAACAAAAGCGGTTGGCTTGTCCCACGCTCCTTTGTACCAGTCTGCTGCCCGCGGATCATAAGAGCTGTCCAGCGGGGAGCCTGGGAAGGTCAAGTAACGCCCATCTGCTGTAACGACCTGAATTTCCGAAATCGTCGGATTGCTGTTAACCATGTCGGTAAAGATGCCGAAGCTCTGACTGTTTGTGATTTTGCTGTTTTTGTAAGTAGAAGCATAGGAGGAAAGAGCGGTGATGATTGACTGTACGCGGCTGTTCACTTCCTGCAAGGCAGACCCGGATGCATCGAAGAGCTGCTGCTTCGTTTTTTCATTGAGTGTGCTTTCCGATTGATAACTGATAAAGAATGCGGCAATGGCCATCATGCTGACTACCATAGTCAAAATCCCGAAAAACAATCTGGTAAAAATCGATCGGTAATGAAACGACGCGTTGCCCAATATACGTTTTTTTCTCGGCATTACATGCTCTCCCCTTATTCGACAAAACGTTCAGCTTTATTGTAGGGTGTACTATTGGGGGCGTATATGGTTTGCAAGAAACATTTACCATAACTTTACCTAGCTTTAAAACTTTATGGAAACTTAATATAGTCCTCATCAAAGCATAACATTGGCGAGCTATAGTGGTTGAGTAATCAGATGCTACAACCGCGAAGGAGCGAAGGAAAGCATGAGTGTTATTTCGGTAAGAGAGTTAAATCTCTTCTACGGTAACAAACAAGCCCTCTATCATATAAATCTTGATGTTGAGCCAAATTCCATTACAGCTTTGATCGGGCCGTCCGGCTGCGGGAAGTCTACGTTTTTGCGCACGTTGAACCGGATGAACGACTCTGTTCCGAACACCAAAATCACCGGAGTTGTAAAGGTGTTTGATGAAGACATTTACAGTTCCAGCGTGGAAGTCGAGCGGTTGCGTAAAAATATCGGAATGGTGTTCCAGCATCCGAATCCGTTTCCGAAAAGCATTTACGACAATGTCACTTACGGACCGAGACTTCACGGCATGATGGATCGCCACAAGCTCGACGAGATCGTGGAGAACAGTCTCAAGGCCGCTGCTTTGTGGGACGAAGTCAAGGACGTGTTGAAAAAGCCTGCTACCGGACTGTCTGGCGGACAACAGCAACGTCTCTGTATTGCACGCGCGCTGGCTGTCCAGCCGCAAGTCATTTTGATGGATGAGCCTACTTCTGCGCTGGACCCGATCTCCACGGCGAAAATCGAGGAGCTGCTGGAAGAGCTGAAAGATACGTATACGATCGTCATCGTGACGCATAACATGCAGCAAGCAGCGCGTATTTCTGACAAAACGGCGTTCTTCCTCAACGGGGAGCTTGTGGAATTTGACCAGACGCCAACGATTTTCCAAAACCCGCGCGACAAACGGACAGAGGACTACATTACTGGCCGTTTCGGATAAAGCAAGTTTGTAGTAAGGTAGAGGAGCGGACCGATTGCGGGTTCGCTCTTTTTGGCGTGGAGGGGAGACATACGCGGTGGTCTGGATTTCATTGTTGATTTTTATCGTTACGCTGACATTGGTTATTTGGCAGCCAAAAGGTTTGTCGATCGGCTATCCGGCGGTAGGGGGAGCTGTGTTGGCTCTTGTGACAGGGGTAGTGTCACTCGCTGATGTGGCGGAAGTGACGTCGATCGTCTGGAATGCCACGTTTGCCCTGGTTGGCATTATCATCATTTCGCTCATTTTGGATGAGATCGGCTTTTTTGAATGGGCCGCCCTGCATATGGCGCGATTGGCAAAAGGAAATGGACGCTTGATGTTCACCTACGTCATTTTGCTCGGGACGCTGGTGTCTGCTTTGTTTACGAATGACGGAACAGCGCTGATCCTGACGCCGATCGTACTCGCCCAGGTTCGCGCACTGAAGCTCGACGGCAGGATGGTTTTGGCATTTGTCATGGCGAGCGGCTTCATCGCTGATACGAGTTCCTTGCCTTTTGTGGTCAGCAACCTGGTCAACATCGTTTCCGCTGACTATTTCGACATCGGCTTTGCCGAATACGCGCTGAAAATGGTTTTGCCCACCTTGTTTTCTGTCGGCGGCAGCCTGTTGGTTTTGTTTCTGTACTATCGCAAAAGCATCCCGCGTCACGTAGATTTGTCCCAGCTTCGGCGGCCGGGAGAGGCTATTCGCGATCAGCGACTGTTTCGCCTGGCGTGGCCGATTCTCGGCGTGCTGTTGCTCGGCTTTTTTCTAAGCGAGTCGATCCATGTGCCTGTTTCGTTCATCATCGCGCTCGCCGCCCTCGTGTTTTGCCTCGTCTCGCGAAAAAGCAAGGCGATTGCCATGGGCAGGATCATGAAGGAAGCGCCGTGGGTGGTCGTCATTTTTTCCATCGGCATGTATGTAGTGGTCTGGGGGCTGCACAATGCGCAGCTTACGGATTTGGTGAAAGCGGCGCTCGTAGCGCTCATGGATTGCGGATTGTTTGCAACCACGCTAGGCACAGGGCTGATTTCCGCCATTTTGTCTTCGATCATGAACAACTTGCCGACCGTCATGTTCAACGCTTTGGCGATTGGCAGCACGCAAGCAGAAGGCGTCTTCCGCGAAGCGATGATCTACGCCAACGTCATCGGGAGCGATCTCGGACCCAAAATAACGCCGATTGGCTCGCTCGCCACTTTGCTGTGGCTGCACGTACTGGGCCGCAAAGGCGTGAAAATTACGTGGGGTCAATATTTTCGCACAGGGGTTGTGCTGACGGTGCCAACTCTCATCATTACTTTGCTCGGGTTGTACCTGACACTGATCCTTTAAAAGAAACGGATAAAGCAAGTCTGCTGACGATTGGACCAGCAGGCTTGTTTTTTTATGGACGCGAAGAGGGGTGTTTTCCGAAAATAGCTTTTTTACTCGAATAGGACAGCAGAAGCAAAGGGAAAAATAGGCGCAACATACAGCAAAAGGAGGATGTTTCCATGTGGCAGGGCTGGCCGATCGAGCGTGTGCTTATTTTGTTTGCGGGACTGTCGTTCATTTTGATTGCCGTTCAAGTCACTCTGTTTCATTCCAGACAAAACTTTCGGCATTGGGCGATGTGGGTGCCTGTGATTGAACTGCCGATTTTTGCGGTTGCCGCTATTGTGTTGTCGTTCGTGAATGCAGGATGGCTCAGGTGGGTGTTTGCCTTGATGATGTTCGTCGGCATGGGGGGAGGCGTGTACGGGGCTTATCTGCACGCCGCAGGAGTCAAACAGCGCGTAGGCGGATTTTCGCAATCGCAAAATTTTTTGGTCGGCCCTCCGGTTATTCTTCCTCTGCTCATTACGGCGATTTCTGCTTTGGGGCTATTGGCCCTGTTCTGGGGGTGAGGGCAGATGGCAAAGCACAGACGTTACTCTGCCTATGATGTGTGGGAAGAGCACGCCAATTGGGATGTTCACACGCGACAAATTGTTGGAGCCAGGAAAATGCCGCAGGTCGCCCACAGCTACTTGCTGCCTGCCGAGGCCCTTTTGCTGCAAGCGATTGTGAGTGTGCTTGTAGACGACCACAGGCTGGAGGTGCTGACTTTTGTCGTGGCGCATATCGATGAGTCGCTCGCGAGTCCCGTCGGAGAATCGCAGCGCAAGGTCGGTGTTCCGGAGAAAAAACAGCTGTATCGTCTCGGCCTGGCAGGTGTGGAAGCTGAGAGTCACGCAGAGTTCGGGTGCGAGTTTGGCGCGCTCTCCGCTGGCGATCAGGAGCAGGTGTTGAAGCGGATTTCTGGCGGCAGCGTGAAGGAGCAAGAGGCGTGGACGCATGCTGCGGCCGTCGATTTTTTCAAAAAGCTGCTGCACGATACCGTGCAAGCCTATTATTCGCACCCGCTCGTCTGGTCGGATATCGGTTACGGCGGGCCAGCTTATCCCCGCGGTTATGTGCGGGTGGAAAAAGGATTGACAGACCCATGGGAGGCGAAGGCAAATGGCGAATAACGACGAGAAGCGGCATCCCAACGAAGCGGATCGGGCACGCTCCTCCCAGGACGGCCTGGTACGAAAATACGCGGAAGAAGCAGATGTATGCATCGTCGGAGCAGGCGCGGCAGGAGGGGTGCTGGCGTACGAATTGGCGAAAGCAGGACTGCGCGTGGTCGTGCTGGAAGCAGGGCCGTTCTGGGACCCGCAGCGCGACTTTGCCAGCGACGAGTTGAGCATGCAGCGGCTTGCCTGGCAGGAGACGAGGCTGATTGCGGGAAACGACCCTTTGCGGCTGGGTCATAACAACTCCGGGCGGGGAATCGGCGGAGGCACCGTTCATTTTACAGGGGTATTTTTACGATTTCACGAAAGCGATTTTATGACCCGGACAGCAGATGGGGTCGGGGAAGACTGGCCGATCACCTATCATGACCTGGCTCCGTATTACGACAAGATCGAGCGGGAAATTGCCGTGTCAGGCCCGCATCATTTTCCGTGGGGAGCTTTTCAGGGGCCGTATCCTTACCCGGTTCGCGAACCGATCAGCGCCAACGCCCAATTGTTCCGGGAAGGCTGCGACAAGCTGGGGATCGAAAGCGTAGTTGCCCCCCTCGCGATTTTATCGGCTCCGTTTGACGGACGTCCGCCCTGTATCAACCGCGGCTTTTGCAACCAGGGCTGTATGCCGAATGCCAAGTACAGTGGTCTGATTCATCATATTCCAAAGGCGATCGCAGAAGGAGCGGAAGTATTGTCTGACTGCACGGTCACGGAAATATTGATGGCAGGCGACCGAGTCAGCGGAGTGTTGTTTTCCCATCAGGGGCTGATGCATCGGCAGATGGCGCGGGTCGTTATTCTCGCCGGTTTTGTTGTGGAAACGCCACGCTTGCTGTTGAACTCGGCGACATCGCGGTTCCCCCAGGGATTGGCCAATTCCAGCGGCTGGGTAGGCAAAGCGATCATGCCTCATTCAAGTCATGACGTCTACGGGCGGCTCCCGGAAGAAGTGCGCCTGTACAAAGGAACGCCAGTGCTTGCCTTGACCCAGCACTTTTATGAGACGGAGCGGGAGCGCGGCTTCGCCAGAGGGTACACGCTGAGTGCGCATGGATCAAGACCAGTCGGCATGGCGGGAGCAATCGCGACGGAGCGGGAAGACAAAACCTTTTTGTGGGGCAAACAACTGCGGGAAACGATGCTTGACTACAACATGTATGCGCGAATTACGCTGGTAGGGGAAGTGCTCCCTCATCCTGACAATGCCGTTACGCTTAGCGGGGAAAAAGATGAAAACGGGATGCCGATACCGAAAGTCACTTTCAGCTATCAGGAAAACGACCGCAAGCTGTACCAGCATGCCATCGGGCAGATGAACCGGATCATGGAAGCGATGGGCGGAAAGCCGGAGCATGTCGTCTCGGATACCGCTCATTTGATGGGGGGCTGCCGAATGGGGAATAACCCCGAGCAGTCGGTTGTGAACGAGTTTGGGCAATCTCATGACATTCCCAATCTTTTCATAGCGGGTGCTTCCACATTCGTTACATCGAGTGGCAGCAACCCGACAAACACAGTAATGGCGCTGGCTGCGCGCACAGCGGACAAGCTGATCGAAGCGATGCAGCAGCGAGATGTTTAAGAAGTGTTCAAGGAACTTTTACGTTCATATCTTCCCCATCATATAAGCCATATAGTATACTGGGAAACAGATATGCAAGGCAAAGGTGGGTTCGTATGGAAACGGATTTGATGCAGGTATTGTTTTTATCCGAAGTTTACAAGCTGCTTGGTGACAAGACGCGCTTGACGATCATGGCTCTTTTGCAAGTCCAATCACTGTGTGTCCGTGATCTCGTGGAGATTCTGCAAACTTCCCAACCCTCTGTTTCCCAGCACTTAGCTAAGCTAAAGACACATGGTTTGGTCAAAGAGCGTCGCAAGGGACCATGGGTATTTTACTCTGTTAATACAGAATGCTCTCCTGCCGTTAAGCAAATTTTGTCTCACTTGCCAGATATGTCACCGATTGTCAAACAAAAATCAGCCGATGAACCTTCGTTCGGCTGATCAGTCTTAGGAAGCGTTGGATCAGATGAGATCCAGCGCTTTTTTTAATTCTTCCTTGTCGAAGCCGTGAATGACAAACTGTTCGCCGCCTTCCTTTTCGATGAAAGTAACGGGAGTCATGCTGGCTCCGAGGTTGATGGCTTCCTGGAAAAAGGCGTCGTTTTTGCGGATATCTCTATCTTCAAAAGCGATGTTTTGGGATGTCAGCCACATTTTTTCTTCCTGGCAAGGGCCGCATGTCGTCTGGGTGTAAACAATAACGGTTTGAGCCATGTAAAACGCTCCTCTCAAGTGGTAGTCGATCACTTAATTCGCGCTTGCTTATGGATTTCCTGCGCGGTATTGCACTTATAGGATACCCCGGTTCGCTGGTGAAAACAGGACAGAAGCAATCGGAGCGAGTTTGTACGGTCTGGAAAAATTAGGATGGATATGAGCGAGGGGGGCGGTACAAATTATATTCAGTGACGTCGAGGAGGTGAATGGAACGATGCCTAAACAAAACAAGCAAGCAGGAATGAACAAAGCTAACCAAGCGGCTCAGGCGCAAAACACTGCTACTGAATTTGCTAGCGAAACAAACGTAGCGGAAGTTCGTCGTCAAAACCAACAATCCGCTCAAAAATCCGGCCAACAAGCAGGTCAAGCTACTGAGTAGTAGCTGTAGACAACAACCCTCGCATCTTGCGGGGGTTTTTTCGTTTGGCTTGCAAAAAGGGCGGAGAGGATGGTACTGTGACAGCAGAATCTACAAGCTGGGGAGGGCTTTTGCCCATGATTGTCGGTATTGGCGTGGATATAGTAGAGATTGAACGAGTTGCAACATTGATCGGGCGAAGGGAAAATGCGATCAACCGTTTTCTCACCGATGAAGAAAAGCTGCTGCTGACGGGAAAATCGGCGCACAGGCAGGCGGAGATGGTGGCTGGCAGGTTCGCGGCAAAAGAAGCCGGGGCAAAAGCACTCGGGACGGGGATCGGACAGGCACTCAGCTTTCTCGATATGGCAATTACTCCGAGCGAAACGGGCAAGCCGTTGATGCAGATCAATCCGGATGTACTGACCCGACTGGGGCTGGAACCGGCGCGCATTCGTGTACACGTAAGCATTTCGCACAGTCAGACGCACGCTATGGCACAGGTGGTTGTGGAAGAGCTGTAAACTTGTCTGCATATTGGGACGAGGATGGACATACATTTATATCGCGTAGATCAGGAGGGACTACCTGCTCTGACACAGGAAGGGTAAGTCTTCAGCCGATCAAGCGATATCGCGTCCTTTGTACCCCGTACAGCTTTTTGACACGATGAGCGCTGCAAGAGGCGAAAGACTGACAGATTTCCCAGGAAATAGACAGGGGTGCCCTTCTTTGTCGAAAAAGTTGACAAGGAGGAGTTCATTGAATGAAAAGGGCAGCTTTACCACTGGTGTTATTGTTGGTCTTTACGTTGATGCTCGGCGGTTGCTTCGGTCAGAAAACACCAGAAGATGTGGTGAGTGACCTGAACGGAGCACTGGGGAAAATGAGCGGATACAAGTCTCAGGCGGTTTTGACTATGCAGACGGGCTCTACACCTATGGAGTATGACGTCCAGGTCTGGTATGAGAAGCCCACGAATTATCGGGTGGCGCTCACCTCCAAGCAGCGTGGAATTACCCAGATCATTCTGCGCAATAACGAAGGAGTTTTTGTCCTGACTCCACACCTGAACAAAAGCTTCCGCTTCCAGAGCGGTTGGCCGGAGAACAATGGCCCACTCTATTTGTATGAGACGCTGGCGAAGAGCATTATTGACGATGCGGAGCGTCAAATGAAGATGGAGGAAAAGCAGTACGTCTTTGAAGTGAAAGCAAACTACAGCGGCAATCGCTCGCTCACCAAGCAAAAGATTTGGCTGACAGAAGACTTCAAGCCAACTCATGCGGAGATTATGGATTCGAGCATGAAGCCACTGGTGCGAATCGACTTTACCGAATTTTCGTTCAACCCTACCTTTGACAAGGATGCGTTTGACAGAGATCGCAACATGAGCACAAGCTCTTTGCCAGCAATTCCAACGATGGCAGGCGCAAACGGACAGGTCGCCAAGCTTCCGAACAGCCAGTTCGGTGTGATCGTGCCGACTTACGTGCCTGAGGGAGTCAAGCAGGGCGATATCGAGCCAGTGACGCGTGATGGCGTGCGGACAGTCATCCTCAACTACAAAGGGGCGTATAACTACAAGCTGATCGAAGCCCGTCCGACAGAAGCTTCCGTATCTTATGAACAAGGCATGCCTGTCAATCTCGGCTTCACAGTCGGGGTGCTGGCACAAACGGGTGAAAAAACACGACTGCTCACATGGGAGCTGGACGGTGTCGAATTTACAATCGCCGGAGATTTGCCAGAAGAAGAGATGGTCAATGTCGCTCAGTCGACTTACGGTCTCGGCGGGAAATAAAAATAGGGAGAGGGGACGGCTTATGACCGTCCTCTTTTTGTTGTGTCCAGACGAAGCTTTGTCTCTTACCAATCCTCCTTTACTTTCCCGCAACTTTTCCATTTTTCTCAAAAGGGAATCTAAAATAGCCTGTGTAGACTGAGCATGTACCCGGAAGAAGCGGTACATAACTACACCGAGTGAAAGGGTTGAGCAAATATGTTTAGCAAAGCAAAATTGGGAATGCTTTTGGGCACGATGGCAGCAGTTCTGAGTATTGGGAGCTTGGGCAGCGCCTTTGCAGCAGATACAACACAAACACAGGCGCAAGCGCAAAAATTGGAGAAACCGTCAGAGGTGAAATTCGCTTTCGGCGGCAAAATGAATCATCACGGCGGGGGCATCAAAGGCGTCTCCTTCAAAGAAAACACAGAACTGCTCTCCTTGTTGAAGCTGGATGCAGACAAGCTGGCTGAAGAACTGAAAGCAGGCAAATCGCTGGCAGCAGTAGCAGAAGCGCAAGGCGTGTCGGTAGACGATCTCGTGTCCTTGCTGGTTGAGCAACAAGAAGCGAAGCTGAAAGAAGCGGTAACAGCAGGCAAGTTGACGCAAGAACAAGCTGACAAANNTCAAAGAAATGGTGCAAAACACGCATCAGGACAGAGGACCAGGCAAAGGCTTTGGTTTCGGCTTCGGCGGCTTCGACAAAAACGAAGAACTGCTCTCCTTGCTGAAACTGGATGCAGACAAGCTGGGCGAAGAACTGAAAGCAGGCAAGTCGCTGGCAGCAGTAGCAGAAGCGCAAGGCGTGTCGGTAGACGACCTCGTATCTTTGCTGGTTGAACAACAAGAAGCGAAGCTGAAAGAAGCGGTCACAGCAGGCAAGCTGACGCAAGAACAAGCTGACAAAATGAACGAAAACGCAGCAGATCGCGTGCAAAAAATGGTGGAAGGCAGCTTCACAAAAGGGGCATTCCGAGGACACGGCGAGAAAAAGGCAGAACAGGACAAAGCGGGCGAACAATAGTCCGCAAACGAACGCACAAAAGAGCAGGCGAATCTTCTCGCCTGCTTTTTTCCGTAGCCGAGCAGTCCGCCAACAACACTGGGATAGGCCGCAGTTAGCCGCATGGCGGCGGTAATTGCGTGCACGCATGAGGTAAAAGGACAAACCCTGAATTGACACGCACCGGGAAAACACGATACATTCAAGGTAACTTATACCGTAATGAGGTGGCATGCAGCAAGATGAAAAAATCGTCTACCGATGTATTGTACCAGGAAGAGTCGACCTACAAGGACATGCTGTTGCGCAAAAGCTGGAGCATGCGGATTGCCGAGACCATCACCTTCGTTTTGGGGATGATGATTCTCGCACAAATTTTTCCGAGGAATGACGCGACCTTCAAAGTGTTGGCTATTGCGATTGCCATAGCAGTCGTCGGTCTTGCTCCATTCCTGTACAAGTCGATTATGCGTCCTGTGTACAAGCTGACGAAGACTCACCTGATCGTCAGCATCTCCGGAAAAGAAACGAGCTATCCTTTGTCAGAAGTGGAGCAGGTTTACGAAGGCCGCCATTTCTATCGCTTGGGAGGCAAAAAAGAATCGTTGATGGTTTCCAGGCAGTTTCTCAATCAGTTGAATGAGCGCTTGAGTTACTATAATAAAGGGAACAAGAGGAGATAGGAATGAAACCGTTTTGTCGTGACACTTGGGTTGAGGTTGATTTGGACGCCATCCGGACCAATGTTGAGACGTTCCGCGGCCATTTGCCGAAAAACACGGGCATTATGGCTGTCGTCAAGGCAGACGGTTACGGACACGGCGCTGTGCACGTAGCCAGGGAGGCGCTTGCGAGCGGTGCCGACACTCTGGCGGTGGCGATGCTCGATGAAGCGATTATTCTGCGACAGGCAGGAATCGCAGCGCCGATTTTGGTGCTCGGGTATACGCCGACTGATTCGCTCGAAAGTGCCAGCAGACTGAATGTTGAACTGACGACATACAGCACAGACTGGATTCGGGCAGCGAACCGACTGCTCGAACAAAAGGGCCTCGCTCCCGTCCGCGTGCATGTAAAAACGGACACAGGCATGGGGCGTTTGGGCGTCCAGACAACAGAGGCGTTGCTCGATGTGGTAGGCGCTCTCGAAGACAGCCCCAAGCTGGAATGGACAGGCATTTTCACCCACTTTGCCTGCGCGGACGAACCGGACACGACCCATGTGCGACGACAACACGAGACGTTTCAATCCTTTTTGCAAGCACTGCGCGCAGCGGGAAAGCAGTTGCCCACAGTACACTGCTGCAATACAGCTGCCGCCATCGCTTTTCCCGATTGGGGGTATGATACGATCCGTTTAGGCATAGGTTTATACGGATTGTATCCTTCACCGTACATGAAAGAGCGTGCGGACGTGACTCTTGTCCCTGCCCTTTCCCTGAAAACCAAAATTGCCCATGCAAAAACAGCAGTGGAGCCGTTTACGGTCAGCTATGGCGCGACTTATACGGCAGAACCAGGTGAGCGAATCGCCACTGTGCCCATTGGATACGCCGATGGGTATTCCCGCCTCTTGTCCAATCGGGGAGAAGTGTTGTACAATGGTTCCCGCTATCCAATCGTAGGGCGAGTCTGCATGGATCAAACCATGATCAGACTGGAACCGGAGGCTGGGCAGGTCGGCGATGAAATCGTTCTATACGGCAAACAGGGGGATGAGGAAATCTCTCTGGATGAGGTTGCTCAGTTGCTTGGAACGATTAATTATGAAGTCCCCTGCATGCTGAATTACCGGATTCCGCGCGTCTATGTCCGCAACAAGGAAATCACTGAGGTGTTTCATCCGCTGGCGATGAAGCATGTGCCTGTAAAAAGTGTAAATAACTAGCAAGCAAAAATCAGCAGGAGTTTTCTAGTGGAGCGCGAATATTAGTTAAGCGCAAATGCGGGCTTTTTTGCCTGAAACGCTTACGGATAGGTATATTTTTGCAATGGTTTCGACATAATGGTATTGTTCATACTGGCTGTTCTTTCAAGAACTGGCATGGTAGATGGAAGTTACGGTCATGGTTGGAGGTGGATTTGTCTTGTCGAAGTCAAACACGAAACGCATCATGATCAGTTTGCCGCAACACTTGCTACAGGAAGTGGATGGCGTCATTCAAAAGGAGAAATCCAATCGCAGCGAGTTTATTCGTCAGGCGATGCATTTGTATTTGAAGGAGCGTAAAAAACGTACGATCCGGGAGACAATGCAAAAAGGGTATATGGAGATGGCGAAGATTAATCTGAAAATGGCATCGGAGGCTTTTGGCGCTGAGGAAGAGGCTGACCATACTCTTGTCCGCTTAGTTAGCGGGGTGTGACCTGTGATTGTCAAACGTGGCGATGTGTTTTTCGCGGACCTGTCACCGGTCGTTGGCTCTGAGCAAGGAGGCGTGCGGCCTGTTTTAGTCATTCAGAACGACATTGGAAATCGATTTAGTCCGACGGTCATCGTCGCAGCCATTACGGCGCAAATTCAGAAGGCAAAGCTGCCTACGCATGTGGAAATTGACGCAAAAACATATGGATTTGATCGTGACTCCGTCATTTTGTTGGAACAAATACGAACCATTGACAAACAAAGGCTGACCGATAAGATTACCCATCTCGATGACGAGATGATGGATCGGGTCAATGAGTCTTTACAAATCAGCTTGGGCCTCATTGATTTCTAAAAAATGAATCAAGCGCTGGGAGAGGAAAAGCCACTTGGGTGAAGCAAGTGGTTTTTTTGCTGTGGGGGCAGGGAATTGCCATGTCTGTAGCGAATGTGTTTGTTGTGAATAGTAGACAAAAAGTGACACGATTTGCTATTACTTCCGAGGTAGAGAAAAAACTTCGATCGCATTCATTTTCATTTATTTCTACCTATTAAGTGAGGGCGGAAGGGGTTTTTTGATTGTGGCAGAGCTGTAGTCCTGAGACAATCAAGATCAAACAAGAAACAGACATCGTAACAGCGAGACAAGTGGGGCGAAATATGTCGAGACAGCTCGGCTTCGGTACAATCATGCAGTCCCGAATCGCCACGTCCATCTCCGAATTGGCCCGTAACATTTATTTGTACGCAGGTAGCGGGACAATCACGATTGAGCCGATTGAAAAAAACGGTGTGATTGGCTTGCAAATGACCGCAATAGATGCGGGACCGGGAATCCCCGATATCCGCAAAGCTTTGGAAGACGGCTATTCGACTTCCGGCGCACTCGGGGCAGGGTTGCCAGGAGTCAGGCGCATGATGGATGAATTTGAAATCCACAGCTCCCGAGAAGAAGGAACGCGAGTGGTCGTCGTGAAGTGGAACAGCCCGCTGGAGGAGGGGAGAGACAAATGGTAATCCGAAGCTTGGAGGAAGAGTATGTAAAGCTTCTTCGGGATTACCTGAACGGCCCTGGCGAGGATCAGCTGTACGTAGCCCAGCAGATGGGCAAGTGGCTGCTCGCCCGCAATATTTCGCCGGAAGAATTGACAGATATGCATGGGCGGGCATTGGAAAAGCTGGGCGATGTCCCGGAATTTGTGCGTGCGTCCTTTTCCATCCTGACCGAAGTAATGATTGAATACGGCAACGAACATCGGTCCGTACATAGCTGGCGGAGCAGGCATCAACAGTTGGAAGCGGAGATGGCAGTGGCCCAGGCGATGCAGCAGACGCTTTTGCCTGGAGAAATCCCCGCTTATCCCGGTTTGGAGATCGGCCTTGTCAGCATAGCAGCGAAGCAAATGTCCGGAGACTATTACGACTTTATTTGTCAGGACGAAGAGCGCTTTTGCCTGAGCGTTGCGGATATTACGGGAAAAGGAATTTCCGCAGCGATGTGCATGTCCATGCTCAAGTACGCGATTGACAGCTTGCGAGAGATGCCGCTTGGTCCTGACGAGATGCTGCACCATCTCAACCGGATCGTCGGGCGAAACATCGATCCGAGCATGTTTGTAACGATGCTCTACGGAGCGTACGATACGCGGCTCCATTCATTCCGCTATGCTGTGGCGGGGCATGAGCCTGGCTTTTTGTATCGGGCTTCAGAAAAAAAGTTTGCCGATTTGGAAGGACAAGGCTCAGCACTGGGGCTATGCCCGAGTAGCGAATACGAAGTGCGGGAAGTTCGCCTGGAACCGGGAGATGTTCTGATTCTTCTGACAGATGGTGTAACAGAATGCAAAAAAAACCGATACTATTTGCAAAGGGATGAGTTAATTCTCCACATGCAAGCCGAAGTGGGCGTCCATGCCCAAAAAATGGCGAACGCCCTGTACAACAGGCTGCTTACGCTCTCCCAATTTGAACTGCTGGATGACTACACCATGATTGTACTTCGAAGAACATGAAGCAATGCAAGGGAGGGAGATGGCGATGGATCTGTTCATGAACACCACTAGCCAGGAGGCAGAGCATCTGGTGGTCCTTGGGGGAGATATTGACGCCCATACAGGACCAAAAGTAAAGGAGACACTCATGTCTCTCGCAAATCAGCCTGGCGCCAGCCGCATTTTGGTCGATTTGGAAGCGGTCGAGTATATGGACAGCACAGGAATCGGAATTTTCATCGCGGCCATGAAAGCGTGCAAGCAAAACGGATGCGCGTTTGAGGTTCAAAAATTGTCTCCACGCGTGGAAAGGCTGTTTCGCATCACAGGCTTGTACGAACATATTGCCGTCCGCAAAGGAGAGAGCGAGTAATGGCTCAACAAAAACCTCTGGCTGACAGGATTCGGTTGACTTTGCCAAATCAAACGGATTACCTGGGCGTGGCGAGGCTTACTGTGTCGGGGATAGCGAATCGCATGGGTTTTTCCTATGAGGAGATTGAGGATATCAAGCTTGCAGTAGGGGAAGCGTGCACGAATGCAGTAAAACACGCGTACAAGGATAAAGAAGAAGCTGGTTTTATCCATATAGAATGTCAGGTTTGCTCCGATCGTCTGTGCATCGAGGTGAGCGATCAGGGCGTAGGATTTGCCGAAGAGCTGTTGCCAGAACAACTGACACCGATTTATGCAGGAAGAAACCTTGAGGATCTGGATGAAGGAGGTCTTGGCCTTTATCTCATCCACACACTGATGGACGAGGTAGTGATTCGCTCCGAATCAGGAGTGATGGTCTCCATGACCAAGTATGTTCGGCGGGATGGGGTGGCTGGCGATGACTGGACAATCTCGGAAACGGAAGTATAGTCCGGAGGAGCTCCGGCAGCTCATTCAACTGTATGGGCAGACAAGGGACGAAAGCCTGCAGGAGCAGTTGGTGACCGCCTATACTCCGCTAGTTGAAACGTTGGCCAAAAAGTTTGTGCGTGGACAAGTCATGTACGAAGACCTTGTCCAGGTGGGGATGATCGGGCTGCTTGCGTCCCTGCGCCGATTTGACCCTTCTTTTGACAGAACGTTTGAAAGCTTTGCGATCCCGACGATTGTCGGAGAAATCAAGCGATACATCCGGGACAAGACGTGGAGTGTGCACGTGCCGCGCCGTGTAAAAGAATTGAGCCCGAAGATCAAGCGCGTTGTGGATGAGCTGACAGCCAAGCTGCAACGTTCGCCGAAAATATCCGATATTGCGAACTGCCTGGGCGTAACGGAAGAAGCCGTATTGGAGACGCTCGAAATGGGGCGGAGCTACCATTCCCTTTCCATGGACAGCGAGCTGGAAGCAGACAACGACGGCAACACAATCACACTGCTGGATCTCGTCGGCCAGCAAGAAGTGGGCTACGGACAAGTCGAACAAAACTTGATGCTCGACCGGGCGCTGCACGTTCTGGACAAGCGGGAAAAAGAAATCATTCATTTAACCTTTTATCAAAATTTGAGCCAGAAGCAGGCCGGAGACATCATGGGCATGTCCCAGATGCATATTTCCCGCTTGCAGCGTCGTGCATTGGGCAAGTTGAGAGAGGCTTTGCGAGTAGAACAGCTGGAAACGGCGAGAACAGCAACCTAACAGGGAAGCTTGGGAGGAGGGGCATGTGCACCTCTTTTTTTTTGCCCGTTTCCAGACGTTGCTAGCAAATATGGTACAATAAACGGCGAAGTACGAGCGCAGGAGGAATGTATGGAGCTTACATTGATGATCCAGACAATCGCCCAGGATACGGGCGTCAAACCTCATCAGGTGGAACGCACGGTTGCCCTTTTGGATGAAGGCAATACCGTTCCTTTCATTGCCCGCTACCGAAAGGAAATGACCGGGCAGTTGGATGAAACGCAAATTCGGGCGATCGAGGAACGCGTGCGTTATTTGCGCAACCTGTCAGTACGCAAGGAAGAAGTAGTCCGGCTCATCGAGGAGCAGGGCAAGCTGACGGATGAATTGAAGGCGGCAATTGAGCGGGCCACGAAGCTGCAAGAAGTGGAAGACCTTTACCGACCGTACAGGCAAAAGCGCCGCACGCGAGCGACGATGGCCAAAGAAAAGGGATTGGAGCCGCTCGCCACGTACTTGTTGAGCCTGCCGAAAAAAGGTGATCCGCAAGAGGAAGCACAAAAATACGTGGATGCCGAAAAAGGCGTGGAAACGATCGAGCAAGCTTTGCAAGGGGCGATGGATATCGTTGCCGAGCACATTTCCGACGATCCGGACATCCGCCAGTGGGTTCGCCAGCGCACCGTGCAAAAAGGGCTGCTGGTGACCGAGCAAAAGGCAGAAGAAGCAGACGAGAAAAACGTATACCAGATGTATTACGCATACAGCGAGCCTTTGAAAAAGGTTGTGCCCCATCGTGTGCTCGCCATCAACCGGGGAGAGAGCGAAGGCATCCTGAAGGTGACCGTAGAAGCGCCAGTCGCCGAGATTTTGGCCTGGGTGCAAAGGCGGATGGTTCCCGGCGAGACGGTCGTTCGCTCACTCATGGAGCAGACGGTCGAGGACGCGTACAAGCGCTTGATTGCGCCGTCGATCGAGCGGGAGGTACGCGCCGAGCTGACAGAGGCGGCAGAAGAGCGGGCCATCCACATTTTCGCGGAGAACTTGCGCAATCTGCTGTTGCAGCCTCCGGTAAAAGGCAAAGTCGTTCTCGGGGTCGACCCGGCATTCCGGACTGGCTGTAAATTAGCTGTAGTCGATGAGACGGGCAAGCTATTGGAAGTAGCGGTCGTCTACCCTACTCCTCCGGTAAACAAAGTGGCAGAAGCAGCGGCAAAAGTTCGCCAGTTGATCGAGACGTACGATGTCAGTGTCATCGCGATCGGCAACGGTACGGCCTCGCGTGAGACGGAGCAATTTATTGCCAATCTGCTCAAGGAACTCAAGCGCCAGGTCATGTATATTATCGTGAATGAAGCGGGAGCGTCGGTGTACTCAGCTTCACCTTTGGCGAAAGAAGAGTTTCCGGACCTCGATGTAGCGGAGCGCAGTGCTGCCTCGATCGCCCGGCGTTTGCAGGACCCGCTTGCCGAACTGGTCAAAATCGACCCGAAATCGGTTGGCGTGGGCCAATACCAGCATGACGTGTCCCAGTCGAGATTGGCGGACAGCTTGCAATTTGTCGTCGAATCGGCGGTAAACCACGTCGGGGTGGACGTCAACACAGCATCCTCGTCGCTGTTGCAGTACGTATCGGGAATCAGCAAGCAAGTGGCGGGCAACATCGTGAAAAAGCGGGAAGAGATCGGCATGTTCTCGTCTCGCAGCCAGTTGAAGGAAGTTCCTCGACTGGGAGCCAAGACGTACGAGCAGTGCATCGGCTTTTTGCGCATCACAGGAGGAAGCGATCCGCTGGACAAGACCCCGATTCACCCAGAATCGTACGCGGCTACGCACAAGCTTTTGGCGATGATCGAAATTGCGCCGAGCGAAATCGGCAGCGAGCGCTGCAAAGAGCGCCTGCAATCGCTCGATATCGAGAAGACAGCCGAGCGGCTTGGCATCGGGGTTCCGACGCTCACGGATATTGTCGAGAGTCTGTTGCGTCCGGGACGCGACCCCCGCGATGAGCTGCCGAAGCCGCTCTTGCGCAGCGACGTGCTGCAACTGTCAGATCTCGGAGTAGGGATGAAGCTGCAAGGAACGGTTCGCAATGTGGTAGACTTCGGGGCGTTTGTGGATATCGGTCTGAAAAACGATGGGCTTGTTCACATTTCCCGGCTGAAAAAAGGCTTCGTCAAGCATCCGCTCGACGTTGTGACCGTAGGAGACATCGTGGATGTGTGGGTTGTCGAAATCGATGAAAAGCGCCAGCGCGTGGGCTTGACCATGATCGCCCCGGGCGAAGCGTAAACATAAAAAGGCGGCCTCCTGCTACTCGGGACGGCCGCCATGTTTTTCCCAATATAAGAACCAGCAACTGTTCAGCAAACGAATTTGTCGAATGTCCTTCCCGTTGAAGGCACGCTGCAACTGCTTACGCATCCATTGGGGCATGTAGGTACCTCCTGGAATTATTCGCCTATTGGCAATGTATGCACAAAGACGATCAGGAGGTACTTATTTTCCAAAAAACTTACTCTTCGTCGCGCAAAAATTCAAGTTGGGCCTGTAAAGCGCGAATCTCGGTCAACAAGGAGATCAGTGGATACTGACTCTCGGGGAGTGCGGCAAAGCGTTCTTCCAGACTGCTGACGTAATCGAGTCCATCCACAACGGCGAGTCCGCTTCCCAAAAGCTCCAGGTCAGCGCATTCCGCAAGCACGGTCGGCAGCTGTGGCCGATCCTCGATGGTCAGCTTGTCGATTTCCTTGTACAGTCGCTTGAACAGGGCAACAAGCTGATACATATGCGTTTCAGGCAGCGCAACGAACGTCAACCCGTCTTTTTCCTGCAAGATCAAATAGCGCATAAGCTCCTCCAAACCAATCTACTTTTCTTCCACCCAGTGTAGCCTATCTGTCTGGCACTTTTCAACAGGAACTGCTATGGTGAAAAGGAGAGAGGAGCGTTAGAGAGGACATGACCGATACCGAATTGCAAGAGCTGGTGGAGCAAATCTCCACTCAATTTTTCGCCAAGCCATTTCGCCATCGGGCTCGCTTCAACAGCAGATTGCGCACGACAGGCGGACGGTATTTGCTGCGCTCCCACGACATTGAATTGAATCCCAAACATCTGGCGGAGCATGGAGAAGGCGAGCTGATTGCGATCATCAAGCATGAGCTGTGTCACTATCACTTGCATCTGGAGAAGAAAGGCTATCGCCACATAGATCAAGACTTTCGCAGACTGCTTGCCCAGGTCGGCGGCAGCCGGTATTGCCAGCAGGTAGGAAGCGGACGAGCGGTGATGCCTTATCGCTACGAGCTTGCCTGCCATTCGTGCGGGATGACGTATAAACGAAAACGGCGAATGGACCCTTCCCGCTACCGCTGCGGACGATGCCGGGGAACGTTGCAGCTGAGAGAACTGAAGTAGCAAGCGAGACGCGGCTTTCTTGCGTGCATTTTGACACGAGAGGTATAATGGACTGACTATGCAAAAAAGGAGCGCTTGAGGTGGCACATGACGAATTTTCCCTGATCCGGCAATGGACGAGCCGTTCGGACGGACAGGAAGGAGACGGCTTGACTGTCGGGCTGGGGGATGATGCCGCCGTTTTTTCTCCTTCGCCAGAGATGGAAATTGTGGCCTGCTGTGACGCGATGGTCGAGACCGTTCACTTTTTAAAAGAAACGATGCGGCCGAGTGACATCGGCTACAAAGCCGTTACGAGCAATGTAAGCGACGTCGCGGCGATGGGCGGATACGCCCGCTATGCGTTGGTCAGCATCGCAGTGGCACCGCACTGGACGCCGGAAGAGTGCCAGGGCATATACGATGGAATTTACGCGGCATGTGACATGTACGGCGTGAAAGTCATCGGCGGGGATACGGTATCCGCACCGGATGCGTTGCACTTGTCTGTCACCGTGCTTGGCGAGGTGGAAAAAGGACGCGCCATTCGGCGTTCGCACGCCCGCGCGGGGCAAGCTGTTTTTGTAACAGGACATGTGGGCAGCTCTGCCGCCGGTTTGCATGTGTTGCTACAAGATCGGCAAGAACAGCAGTCTGTGACTGAATGGTCAGGGCGTTGGGCGAAACTGATAGCAGCTCACCAGCGCCCGGTCGCTCAGGTAAAAGCTGGGCGTCTGCTCCTGGAATCCGGTGTCTGCGGGGCGTTGAACGATGTCAGTGACGGCTTGGCTTCTGAGTTGTGGGAAATCGCGGAGGCAAGCTCGGTCAGCATTTGTGTAGACGCTGCCCTGATCCCGATCGAAGAAGAGGCGCGGGCCTGCGCCTTGCAGTTCGGAAAAGACCCGGTGGAGTGGGCATTTTACGGCGGAGAGGACTACCAGCTCGTCGGAACAATCGAAGCGAGCGAGGTTGATGCCGTCCGCGAACGTTTTGCGGCAGCGGGCATCCTGTTCTCTGTAATCGGTGCGGTGGAAGCCGAGCAGACTGCTGCACCCAAGCTGTCGCTGCGGACTGGCGAAAGCCGAACGGCTCTGCCGAAAGCAGGCTACAATCATTTCAAGCGGCGCGAGTAAGCGAGGAGTGGATAAAATGGGCTATATCTGGAAGCTTGCAGGCGCGCAGGAAACGCAGCGTTTTGCAGAGCAACTGGCACAGTGTCTGGCCCCGAGTGACTTTTTGGCGCTGGAAGGCGATCTGGGGGCCGGAAAGACGACGTTTACCCAAGGGCTTGCACGAGGGCTTGGCGTTCGCCAAGTAGTGAACAGTCCGACGTTTACGATCATAAAAGAATATCAGGGGCGCTTGCCGCTTTATCATATGGACGTCTACCGGGTAGGGGATGATCCTGATTCGCTTGGGCTGGACGATTACTTTTTTGGCGAGGGAGTCTGTGTCGTCGAGTGGGCCTCCTTGCTTGAGGATTACTTGCCGGCGGATCGGCTGACGGTTTTCCTGCGAACATCTGGCGAGGATGAGCGAAGCATCGAGCTGTGTCCCAAGGGAGAGCGTTACGTGAAATTGTGTGAGGAGTTTGATTTTGATGCGCGTACTGGCGATTGATACATCCAATCTGGTGTTAAGTGTAGCGGTGGTGGAGGAAGAACGCGTCCTTGCCGAAATGACGACGAATCAGCAAAAAAACCATTCGATTCGGCTGATGGACTGCGTAAGCGAGTTGCTGGATGCGACCGGAACCTCTCCTGAGCAGCTTGGCGGCTTTGGAGTAGCGAATGGACCAGGCTCCTATACGGGAGTGCGCATTGGAGTGGCTACGGCCAAAAGCATGGCATGGTCGTTGAACGTGCCAGTCATCGGCGTTTCCAGCCTGGAAGTAGTGGCTATGAATGCTTTGGGCTTTCCCGGGTTGATCGTACCGTTGTTCGACGCTCGCCGGGGACAGGTGTACACAGGCTGCTACCGCGCGAACGGTCTGGACGCGGTTGACGTGCAGGGGGATGAAAAAATCATCTTGCTCCAGGACTGGTTGCCCCAGCTCAGGGATATGGCTCAAGGACAGCCGATTCTTTTTCTGGGCGAAGATGTGCGGATTCACCGGGAAGCGATTGCACAAGAACTGGGAGAGCAGGCCCGCTTTGCGTCTCCCGCATCCAATCACCCTCGTGCCGCTCATATCGGATACGTGGCATTGCGTCGACTGCAGCAAGCGGGCAGTGCGCACGAGCTAGTGCCCGAGTATTTGCAACTGGCGGAAGCCGAAGCGAAGTGGCTTGCCCAAAAGCAGGCGGGGGCCGTAAAGGAGTAGAAGGATGAGCCAACCAATCGATTTGGAATATCGTTTCATGACGATGCAGGATGTCGGGGCTGTGGCTGAATTGGAGCGACTGTCGTTTTCCACTCCTTGGCCGCACGACGCATTCGTCAATGAGCTGACGAAGAACCCGAACGCCCGTTATGTCGTCGTTGTCCACCAGAACCGGATCGTCGCTTACTGCGGCATGTGGATCGTGCTCGACGAGGCCCATATTACCAATGTGGCCGTCCATCCATTGTTCCGCGGGAAAAAAATCGGGCTGGGTCTCATGATCAAAATGATGGGAGTCGCGAGGATGTTTGGCGCGAAAAGCATGACGCTGGAAGTCCGTCCATCCAACCTTGTGGCGCGGAACATGTACACCAAGCTCGGTTTTCGCGAGCATGGCGTGCGCAAAAGATACTATTCAGATAACAATGAGGACGCAATCATTATGTGGGTGACTTTGTAATGAACAAGACGACTACATCGCGCTACGAGATGCGCGTACGAGAAGCATATGAGGCGCATAAAAAGTCTGGCGCGCCCGTGTATATTTTAGGAATCGAGACTAGCTGCGACGAGACATCGGCATCTGTCGTGCGCGATGGCCGCGAGGTGCTGTCCAATGTCATCGCTTCACAAGCAGACATTCACAAACGCTTTGGTGGCGTGGTGCCGGAGGTCGCATCCCGCAGACATGTGGAGAACATTACGCTGACCATTGAGCAAGCTTTGGCTGAGGCAGACAAGAAGCTGGAGGACATTTCCGCCATTGCGGTAACGTATGGACCCGGTCTTGTAGGCGCCCTGCTGGTCGGGGTAGCGGCGGCAAAAGCCATTTCGCTGGCAAGGGGAATCCCGCTTATCGGTGTCCATCATATCGCAGGACATATTTACGCCAACCGGCTTGTCGAGGAGATGGACTTTCCGTTGATCGCTCTCGTTGTTTCCGGCGGTCATACGGAGCTTGTCTGGATGAAGGGGCACGGACAGTTTGAAATTTTGGGCGAGACGCGAGACGACGCTGCCGGAGAGGCGTATGACAAGGTAGCGCGGGCGCTGAACATGCCGTATCCGGGTGGACCGCACATTGACCGACTCGCGCATGAAGGGGAACCGAACGTCCCGTTGCCGCGTTCCTGGCTGGAACCGGACTCCTACGATTTCAGCTTTAGCGGTCTGAAATCAGCCGTGCTCAACACGTTGCACAACGCAGCGCAACGGGGAGAGACGATTGAACCCGCGAATTTGGCCGCGAGCTTCCAGGACTCGGTGACCGAAGTGCTGGTGGAAAAAACGATTCGCGCCGTCCGCGCTTGCCAGGCGAAGCAAGTGCTTTTGGCAGGCGGCGTAGCTGCGAACCGCGGCCTGCGGGAACGTTTGCAGGCACGTTGCGAGTCTGAGGGAATCCCGCTTGTCATCCCGCCTCTCTCGCTTTGCACGGACAACGCTGCCATGATCGCGGCAGCAGGCTATATCAAGTATGAAAAAGGGCAGTTTGCCGCTCTCGATCTGAACGGCGTCCCTGGTTTGTCGCTGAATGAAAACGAACAGTAAACGATTTAAAACGAAAAGTCCATTCCCGGGAATGGGCTTTTTTCGTCCCTCGTACTCCCAGAAATCGAGCTTTTTCGACATTATCCACAAGTTCAGGATAACTTTCCGGGTTGTTCTCACAGCCCCCTGTGAATACTGGTGATAACACGAGAAAATGACCGGGAAATTCACGTATAGCCTGTGGATTATTTTGTGGAATATGTGGATAAAAATTTCCGGTTATCAACAGGAGGAACCCGATGAAGTCCAAAATCGTGCTGCTCTTTTTGCTCATCCTGATATTGTTTGCGCATACAAATCCCGGAAAAACGCTGGCAGTTCAAGAAAAACCGCAAGTCATCCTGTTGTTTGTGGAAGGGATGTCTTTTGCCGATCTGGAAAAGCTCAAAAGCTTGCCGCTTGTGGATAAGTGGATCAGCCAAGCGGGGGCAGCAGCTCTTTCTTTGCGCACGCCAGGGCCGCGAACGGCTGCGAATGGCTACTTGCTGATGGGGAGCGGAGGACAGGCTCTGTACACAGAGCGAAGCGGCACAGCCTATCACTCTGCGGAAATTTTTTCGCCGCGCGAGACGGCAGGAGAGCGGATGCAGGAGTTGGGAGGCTATCGGGCGCACGACTTGGCGCGCTCAGCGATCCTTTTTCCCGGTATATTCCGTCTGCATGAGGACAACCGCGACAAGCCGTATACTTCCCGCCTTGGACTGTTGGGCACGACACTGGCAGCATACAAGATTCGGATCGCCTCCTACGGCAATGGAGACTTTGAGGAAACCAGGCAAAGGCAGGCTGTGCTTTTCGCCATGGATCAGGAAGGGAGAGTTCCTGCCGGAGACGTATCGGAAGCAAACTCGCTGTCTGTCAGAGGATACCCGTACGGAGTGAAAACGAATACGGCCTACTTGCTCGATCGGATTCGCGCAGACCGTTCATCCGGGTTGATTGCGGTACAGCTTTCTGATTTGTCCCGCCTGTATCAGCTGGGGCCGGACATGGAGCCGGGGCAGTTTGCGAGACAATATCAGCGCGTCCAGAACGATTTGGCGCAGTTTCTCGACCAGTTGCTTGCCGAGCGCAGAGCTAACCAGATGATCATGCTGGTATCGCCCGCCGTCAATTCCGTGGCGGCAAAAGACAAGGCGCTGCTCTCGCCGCTTTTGCTGTGGTCGGATCAGTCTTCCGGGCTGCTGACTTCTGCAACGACGCGCCAGAACGGTCTCGTGAGCGGGCTGGATGTGTTGCCGACAGTGCTGACCTGGCTGGACGTGCCTGTCCCTAAAGGGTTGACGGGTCATTCCATTTACCGGACAGAAGGCGACCTGTCGCAACTGCTCAGCCAAGTGGAACAGATTCATCATACGTACGCGACACGGCCGTCTGTCCTGTACACTTACGTGATGCTGCAAATTGTGACGGTAGGCTGCGCAGCGCTGCTGTGGATGTGGGGGAGAAGAAGAGAAGGAGTGGGGCTGTCGCGCGTGCGCAGAGGAGTTCGCCTGGCGCTTCTGGCGTTGCTCTGGTTCCCTGCGTTGCTTTTGCTGGAAGCGGCGCTGGATTGGAAGGTGCACGGCTCGCTGATACTGGGAGTGCTGATCATGGCTGCTCTGGCGATTGCCTTTTGGCAGGAGAATCAATCGCTCGCAAAAATAACGCTGGGTGTCAGTGCGGTCACGGTGACAGCTGTATGTCTCGACGGGTGGACGGGAGCAACGTTGATGCGGCAGTCTTTTCTCGGCTATGATCCGGTGATCGGGGCGCGGTTTTATGGATTGGGCAATGAATACGAGGGAGTGATCATCGGAGGAACGGTCATGCTTGTCGCTTCCTTGTACCAGCTGTATCGGGAGCGGACGAGAGTGCTCCCTGTGGCTGGCCTGGCACTGCCCGGCGGTTCCTTGCTCGTCTGTGCGGTTGTGCTCTACTACATGGTCGCGCCGAACCTGGGGACAGATGCGGGCGGCTTTCTGGCAGGCTTGATCGGGCTTTTTGTCGCGTTTGCCCGGCTGCATAACCTGCGAATCGGCAAAAAAGGCCTCCTGCTGTTAACAGGCGGCCTCGTTCTCGGGGTAATCGGGTTGATGGCGACGAGTCTGTTGTCCGACCAGCCGCTCACCCATGTAGGGAGAGTCTCGCAGCAAATACTCGCAGGTGAATGGGGCGAGGTCGGACAGATGATCGAGCGAAAGCTGGCGATGAACGTGCGGCTGATTCGCGTCTCGATCTGGAGCAAAGTCTTTGCCGTCTCGCTCATTGCACTGGGCGTGCTCTCTTTGAAAAATGACCGCTTTCTCCGGCATCTGGCGCAAGACACGCCCTATTTGGTAAAAGGCTTCGCCGGAGTCATCGCCGGATCGCTCGCAGGTCTTGCGCTGAACGACTCCGGGATCGTGACGGCTGCGACCTGCATTTCGTTTCTGATCGTTCCCGCGCTTTACGCGGCTTTGGAGGAGCCTGAGCAAAAGCGCTGCTCCACGTAGACAGAGCGTCTGCCTCGCTTATTCCTCGGACAGCGAGCTCCATTCATCATATAGCTGCTCCAGCTCCTGTTTGGCGGCCTGGATCAGATCGTTGCGCTCTTTGGCCTGCATATGATCGCTGTAGATTTCCGGGAGGCACAGTTCTTCCTCCCACTTGACGATATCGGCTTCCCGCTTTTGGATCGTTGCCTCGATCTCTTCCAGACGGCGCTGGCGCTGACGCTCGCGCCGTTTTGCTTCTTTGTCCAGCTCGTAGGACGATTTTTCCGCCTGGGCGGCTGTAGTCGTTCCCTGCTTTTTCGCTGGCTGCGCGGCTTGCTCGGCGGCCAGCTCCTCCAGTTCCTGCTTCTTTTCCACGTAGTAGTCGTAGTTGCCCAGATAGCTTGTCACGCCATTGCCTGTCAGCTCCAGCACGCGGCTGGCGATTTTGTTCAGGAAGTAGCGGTCATGGGAGACGAACAAAATAGTGCCCGGATAGTCGTAGAGCGCGTTTTCCAGCACTTCTTTGCTGAAAATGTCCAGATGGTTCGTCGGCTCGTCGAAAATGAGGAAGTTGGCTTGCTTCAGCATCAGTTTGGCCAGGGAGACACGCGCGCGCTCGCCGCCTGACAGATCGCTGATTTTCTTTTGGACATCGTCGCCGCTGAACAAGAAATTGCCGAGCAGCGTCCGCACGTCTTTTTCCAGCATGTTCGGATACTCGTCCCAGATTTCCCCCAGCACAGTGTTGCGCTCGTTCAGGTTGCGGTGTTCCTGGTCGTAGTAGCCGATTGTGACGTTGCTTCCGAAGTGTACGTCTCCGGCAAGAGCTTGCAACTGTCCGACAATCGTTTTCAGCAAAGTAGATTTGCCGATCCCGTTTGGCCCGACCAGTGCGACGCGTTCCTCGCGCTCGATTTCAAAAGTCAAGCCGCGGGAGAGAACGGCATCCGGGTAGCCGACAGACAGGTTGCTCGCTTTCATGACGATGGTTCCGCTCATTTTGGCTACTTCAAAGGAAAAATTCACCGACTTGTTGTTCATGATTGGCTTGTCCAGACGGTCCATTTTCTCCAATGTTTTGCGTCTGCTCTGCGCCCGTTTGGTTGTCGTGGCGCGAGCGATGTTGCGGGCGATGAAATCTTCCAGCTTGGCGATTTCCTCCTGCTGCTTCTCGAACCGCTTCAAATCCTGCTCCAGCCGGGCAGCCTTTTCATCGAGGAAGCGGCTGTAGTTGCCGACATAGCGCGTAGCGCGAGTCCGTTCGATTTCGTAGACGACAGTCACCAGCTTGTCGAGGAAGTAGCGGTCATGGGATACGACCAGGATCGCTCCCTGATAGTTTTGCAAGTACGTTTCCAGCCAGGTGAGCGTCTCGATATCGAGGTAGTTGGTCGGCTCGTCCAATAGCAAAATCGTCGGAGATTGCAGCAGCAGCTTGGCAAGCGCCAGCCGCGTTTTCTGCCCGCCGCTCAATGTCTTGATCGGAGTCTGGTAGTCCATGTCCGCGAAGCGCAAGCCGTGCAGGACGCCGCGAATGGCCCCTTCGTAGCTGTAACCGCCTTTTTCCTTGAAAGCTTCCGAGCGCAGCGAGTAGTTCTCCAAAATTTGCTGGTATCGTTTTTCATCTGCCAGCACGGCCGGGTCGCCCATTTTGGCTTCCAGCTCGCGCAATTCTTTTTCCTCCGCCCGCAAGTGGTCGAACACGCTCAGCAGCTCATCCCAAATACATCGTTCCGATTCGAGGCCGCCATTTTGGGCCAGGTAACCGACCGTTACGTCTTTCGGGATGCGAACCAGCCCGCTGTCATAGCTCAACTCGCCCGCAAGTATTTTCATCAGGGTAGATTTGCCCGCGCCGTTTACGCCGACCAGTCCGACCCGTTCTCCTGTTTGTATTTGCAGAGAGATGTCCTGTAGAATGGTTTCGATGCCATACGTTTTTTCTATATGTTCAGCCTGTAGCAAAATCATCTGATTCACCTCTTTATATAGTAATGCAAGTGTAGCCTAGAGAGAGCGCACGGGACAAGCCTTCAGGACGCGGTCCTTGTGCGAAAGGAGAGGGGACAAGCCGCCATGGACCAAAAAACGAATAAAAAGCAGCTGCGAAGCCATATTTTGGAGAGGCGAAAAGCGCTTCCGGCAAGTGAGCGAGAGCAGTATTCTGCGCACATATGCCGTCACCTTCTGGAGAATGAGCGGATTGCCAGTGCCAGGGCGATTTTTGCCTTTCATCCGTTTGGCGACGAAGTAGACATCTTGCCTTTCATTCGGGAAGCGATGAACAGAGGCCAGGAAGTTTGGCTGCCGCTTGCTTTGATCGAGCAGCGCCGATTAATCCCTTACCGATTTACCGGAGAACACATGTTGAAGCAGGGCGTGTACGGAATTATGGAGCCGGACCCGGAAAAGGCAGAGGAAGCGGATGTGTCACTGTTGGAGGCCGTAGTTGTGCCAGGTGTCGCTTTTGACAGGCATGGCGGCAGAATGGGCTACGGCGGCGGGTTTTACGATCGCTTTTTGGCTGGACTGGACAGACTGCCGTTTTTAGTAGGGGTTGGCTTCTCCATGCAGGTCGTGGAGCATGTCCCGCTGGAGCCTCACGACATCCGGCTTGACGGGATTGTAACGGAAAAAGGCTATTTTCAATCGTGAAGGTTTTGTGTCAGGCGCTTCCTTTTTCGCGCTATTCTCTCTACACTATGGACAAAAAAGTGTACAATATGAACGAATGAGAAAACGGAGGAATGAACTGTGGGTAAATGGAAGGTAGGCGTTATCTCGGCGAGTGATTCGATTGCCAGAGGAGATCGGGCAGATGATCGGATTCCCATCATCCGCAATCTGACAAGGGATTGGCTGGACGTAGATGTTGCTGTCTACCGTGCCGTTACTGATGATATGGAAGACTTGCAGGAGCATATGATTGAGCTGGTGGATCGTGAAAAATGCGACCTGCTGATCGTCACTGGCGGGACAGGGCTCAGCCCGCGCGATGTTACGCCGGAAGTGACAGAATGGGTCATCGACCGGCCTGTACCGGGGCTGGCGGAAGAAATGCGCCGTGCCGGCTTGCAGCAATCCCGCCGTGCGATGCTGACGCGCGCTGTTGCGGGTACGCGCGGCAACTCGCTCATCATTAACCTCCCTGGAAACCCTAAAGGGGTCGAAATCTGTTTTAATGCGATCGGCGACATGCTCGCGGACGCTTTGCACATTTTGCAAGGAACAGGGGAAGCCAACGAAGATTGGGGAGGATTGGGTTGGTAGAAAAACCGAAAATGCGGGAAGTTCCAGTGCGGGAAGCCATCGGCATGATGCTGCCGCACGACATGACGCAAATTTTGCCTGGCGAGTTTAAAGGCCGCCTGTTTAAAAAAGGACATGTCGTGACCGAAGCGGATATTGAGCCGCTTTTGTCCATCGGCAAGGAGCACATTTACGTGCTGGAAATGCCTGAGGGCTTCATTCATGAAGAAGAGGCAGGCATTCGGATTGCCAAGGCCGTATCCGGGCAAGGCTTGACGCTGACGCCGCCGTACGAGGGCAAAGTATCGATGAAAGCATCGCGGACTGGCCTTGCCAAGATCAACGAAGAAGCGGTGCATGCCTTGAACACGCTGGAGGGAATTGCCTTTTCCACCATGTACGGTGATCAAATCGTGCATCCGGGGCATACTTTGGCTGCCACGAGAATTATTCCCCTGATCATCGAGGAGGCGCGCATCATTGAACTGGAACAGTTGGTCAAGCAGTTTGACGGCCCGATTATTCAGGTGAAGTCGTTTGAGGAGAAGCGAGTCGGTCTCGTTACGACCGGAGGGGAAGTATTTTCCGGCAGAATTGCGGACAAGTTCGGCCCGGTGATTCGGAACAAAGTGGAAGCGCTCGGCTCTACTGTTGTGGACCAACGTTTTGCTCCTGACGACAAGGAAGCGATTGAACAGCAAATTCACTCGTTCCTCGACGAAGGCGTCGATCTGGTGCTCGTCACGGGCGGTATGTCCGTCGATCCGGATGACAGGACGCCGGGAGCGATCGCAGGTGTAGGAGCGGAAGTGGTTCGATACGGAACGCCGATGCTGCCTGGCTCCATGCTGATGGTTGCCTATAAAGGGGAAGTTCCGATTCTCGGCCTTCCTGGAGCTGTGATGCATGAGCCGTTCACTTCATTTGATGTGTTTTTGCCGCGGATTCTTGCAGGAGAACGAATTGTTGCTTCTGACATGACGAGACTCGGTTATGGCGGTTTACGGAAGTGTTAGCTGGTTAGACTGGCAAATAACAGGAAAAAGGAGTGAAGAAAATGAGTTCGATTGGGATTCCTGGATTGATTCTGATTCTCGTGTTGGCGTTGGTGCTGTTCGGCCCGAAAAAACTCCCGGAGCTTGGACGCGCCGTGGGACACACGCTGAAAGAGTTTAAAAACGCTACGCGCAGTTTGACTAGCGATGACGATGAGGACGACGAAGCGAAGAAAAAGGAGCTGGCTGCCAAAGAAGCTCCGGCGAAAGCGGCAGTCGTGACCGAGAAGGACGCTTTTGATCGTGAAAAAATCGAGCGTGAAGTTCGCGAACGTCTGGAGCGCGAGCGCTTGGAAAAGGAAATTCGTGAAAAGCTGGAATTGGAACGCCTTCAGATGGAGAAAGAGCAGCAGAAGGCATAATCAGGTAAGGTGGTTGCCATGAGAGATCGTGAAATGACAGTGGTTGAACACCTGACGGAGTTGCGCAGGCGCATCATATGGGTGCTGGCGGTGTTTGTCGTCGCGCTGATAGCCGGTTTTTACTTTGCCGGTCCGTTGATTGAATACTTGAAGCAAGAGCCGATTGCCGATGGAGTGCCGATTATTTCCCTGCATCCATCCGATGCTCTTCGCGTGTACATGCAGTTTGCCTTTTTGATTGGTGCGGTGGCGGCGCTGCCTGTCGCCTTGTTCCATCTTTGGCGCTTCGTTTCGCCAGGTTTGGAGGAACGTGAGCGACGCGGTTCGCTTTACTTTATTCCGGCGGCCTGTTTGCTTTTTATCGTAGGCATTTTGTTTGGTTATTACGTCGTATTTCCGATGATCATGCAGTTCATGACCGGCATGACTGCGACGATCGGGGCTGACCCCAATTACGGAATCGCCGAGTATTTTGGCTTCCTGTTCAACATGGTCATCCCGTTCGGCATTTTGTTCCAACTGCCGATCATCGTGATGTTCCTCACCCGTCTGCGCATCCTCAACCCGATGAGGTTGGCAAAAGTAAGGCGGTTCGCCTATTTCGGACTGGCTGTAGTCGGGATTACGCTGACGCCACCTGAGATTGTCAGCGACATCATGGTGACGATTCCGCTTTTGCTGCTGTACGAGATGAGCATTTGGCTGTCGCGCATCGTGTACCGCAAGCAGCTGCGCGAAGAAGCCGAGTGGGAAAAAGAATACGGCAGCTACGAAACGGACGAGCTGGTACGATAACTTATACGAAAGAAGACCCGTGCTATGGAATGGATAGCAGCGGGTCTTTTTTATTGCCAAGCGGTTGGCATGACTTTGCAAACAGGTGGGAGATACTAGAAAAGTTAATAAGGGAGGTGCTTGCAAACCATGTGGCTGATTTTATGTTTGACTCTGTTCTTTTCGTCCGGTTCCGCAGTTGGTGCAGAGCAGGTAGAGTTGTTCGATTCCGACAAGCAGCAGGTTGTCGCCACGTTTGCCAATTCAGACGTGTTTCAAAAAGAAGCGGAGCAGCTGCTTGCGACAGTGAGTGGGCGAGTGCAGGAACTGAACCCGTCTTTGGACCATGTGATGATTGTGAAAATACCGTTGGCTCCTCCCAAGCGGTTGAAGCTTGCCTCGGCTAGTTTGGATACCGACATTGCCGAGATGTTCGTCATCATGCCCAAAAAAGGCGGAAGACGTCCCTGGCTGATTTTGCACACGAAAGAGTACGAGACGGTCGTGGTCGAGTTTACAGGCGCGGTGGATCAGTTGCGGGCGAACGTTCAATTGCGCTGAGGAAGGATCACTTGTTGGGAGTAAGGAACGCTTGGGTGAAATAATCAGTGATGACCCCGACACCTAGCTGGGTGAAGTCCTTTTCCAGGATGTTTTTCCTGTGCCCGGGACTGTTCATCCAGCTTTCGTGCGCTTCAATGGCGTCGGGGTAACCTGCCGCAATATTTTCCCCCGCCATGCTGTAGGTGATATTCGCTTGCTTCAGACGGTCAAAAGGACTGCTTCCGGTCGTCGGGGAGATGTGGTCGAAGTAATCGTTTGTTTCCATGTCTAGGCTGTGCCCTCTGGCAACCTGGGCAGCTTCCTCGTTCCATTGCAGGGGAGGCAGCTTGTAGCGGTAGCGGGTGACGTTGACGAGATCGATGGTCTGCCGTTCGTTGGCGAGGTTGACTTGTTCCCGTTGGCCTACATTCAGGACTGGAGGATCGAAGTCAGGCGCTTGCCCTTGGTAGGACCATTTCGTCTCGTAAAATCCGCCGCGCAAAAGCATTTGCGTGTCGATCATGCGCAACCCGGTCACTTTGTTGCCATTTTGCTTGTCCAAATAAAAAATGTGCGGGACTCCGTCTTTCATGACGAGCGGGCGCTGCTGCTTTTGATTGGTGATCTGGATGTTCGCTCCCATATAGGAAAAGGTGATTGTATTTTGCAGAGGGTACTGGCGCTCCAATGCTTGCAGGCTGCTGCCCACGCCGATGTTGCCGAGTGCTGCATCCGGGGCGAGAGAGTAGAGATCGACGACTTTGCCGCTTGCGATGCCCACCTGCACGAACTTGGCCGGATCGCGAT
Organism: Brevibacillus sp.; assembly: GCF_003521185.1. Taxonomy (NCBI): domain Bacteria; kingdom Bacillati; phylum Bacillota; class Bacilli; order Caryophanales; family Paenibacillaceae; genus Brevibacillus; species Brevibacillus sp. Next base: position 3,568 of record NZ_DOTK01000077.1, on the reverse strand, counting down.
TGTACACCCACCATTCATAGCCGAGACTGCTCGGGTCTTTGCGAGCCGGTTCGCCCAACAGCTTTTTGACCTCATCGGAGGACATGCCGATTGTCATGCCAAAAAGCGTAGCAGATGATTTCATTGAAGCATCTCCCGAATCGGCCGTTTTTGCCGGAGCGTTTTGAGCTGGCGCGGTAGCGGGTATGGCGTCCTCCGCTTTGGGAGACGATGGAGCAGGGGAGCCGCTGACTTCTGACGACAGCTCGGTCGGGACTGTCGGAGGCTGACCAACCCAGGCAAAATGCGAGGATTCGTCCCAGCCGACAGGTTTGTTGAGATGCCGCCCGATCATGGAAAGAGGGACGTAAAGCGTTCCGCGATATTCCAGGGAAGCGGGCAACTCCTGGCCTCTCTCTACATAATACCCTTGCGCATTGCCTGTGGCGATTTTGCGTCCGTCCCAGTAGATGTCGGCAGGGTAGATATTTACCCGTATAAAGGAAGTGGTGTCCGATGAGAACAAACGGCTGATCCCCAGCACACCGAGGGCAATCAAGCCGATCCAGAGCCATTTTTGCATGGAACATTTCCCTCCTTGGCAGGCTTGTCTGATCGTATGTTTGATTTATATGAGACAGACTGATTGCTAGAACCGTCTGCTAGAAAAAGTCATCTAGTAGAAGAACGGCAAATCGAGACGAGCGGTTGGGAAAAAATGAGGGAAACTACTTGCAAAGTACATAGCGATTCATTATTATAGGAATTGGGTGTTAGCACTCAACTGTTATGAGTGCTAACAACAGAAACTTTGTTTACCTACATTTTTTGAGGAGGGTGTTTTTAGTGCTTAAGCCATTGGGTGACCGTGTGGTAATCGAAGCTATCTCCAAAGACGAAACGACTGCAAGCGGTATCGTTTTGCCTGATTCTGCAAAGGAAAAACCGCAAGAAGGCCGAGTAATCGCAGTTGGTTCTGGCCGTGTTGCTGACAACGGCGAGCGCATCGCTCTGGAAGTAAAAGAAGGCGATAAAGTAATCTTCTCCAAATACGCTGGTACTGAAGTTAAGGTAGACAATAAAGAATACCTCGTGCTGCGCGAATCCGATATCCTCGCGATCATCGGTTAAGGCTCTTGACATAGGAAGTCGAACGACAAAACACATATCAGGAGGTAGAGATTAGATGGCAAAACAAGTCAAATTCTCTGAAGACGCTCGCCGCTCCATGCTCCGCGGTGTGGAAACTTTGGCAAATGCGGTTAAAGTAACCCTCGGTCCAAAAGGCCGTAACGTGGTTCTGGAGAAAAAATTCGGTTCTCCACTCATTACAAACGACGGCGTAACCATCGCGAAAGAAATCGAGCTGGAAGACGCTTACGAAAACATGGGTGCGCAACTGGTTAAAGAAGTTGCTACCAAAACAAACGACATCGCGGGTGACGGTACAACCACTGCAACTGTTCTGGCTGCAGCTATGATCCGTGAAGGTTTGAAAAACGTAACAGCTGGCGCTAACCCGATGGTAATCCGTCGCGGTATGGAAAAAGCTGTTCGCGCTGCTGTGGAAGAAATCAAATCCATCGCGAAACCAGTTGAAAACAAATCTTCTATCGCACAAGTAGCTGCGATTTCCGCTGACGATCAAGAAGTTGGTAACCTGATCGCTGAAGCTATGGAAAAAGTGGGTAAAGACGGCGTAATCACCGTTGAAGAATCCAAAGGTTTCGTAACGGAACTGGAAGTAGTAGAAGGTATGCAATTTGACCGCGGCTACGCTTCCCCTTACATGATCACTGACACTGACAAGATGGAAGCGGTTCTGAACAACCCTTACATCCTGATCACTGACAAAAAAATCTCCAACATCCAGGAAGTTCTGCCTGTACTGGAGCAAGTAGTACAAAGCGGCAAACCACTCCTGATCATCGCTGAAGATGTGGAAGGCGAAGCGCTGGCTACTCTCGTAGTGAACAAACTGCGTGGTACCTTCACAGCTGTAGCGGTAAAAGCTCCTGGCTTCGGCGATCGCCGCAAAGCTATGCTGCAAGACATCGCTGCTTTGACTGGTGGCGAAGTGATTACAGAAGAGCTCGGTCTGGATCTGAAATCCACCAAGCTGGAGCAACTGGGCCGCGCTGGCAAAATCGTGGTTACCAAAGAAAACACAACTGTTGTTGAAGGTGCTGGCGACAAGGCAGCTATCGAAAGCCGCGTAGCGCAAATCCGTCAACAAATCGAAGATACTACTTCCGATTTCGATCGCGAAAAACTGCAAGAGCGTCTGGCTAAACTGGCTGGCGGCGTAGCAGTTATCAAAGTCGGTGCAGCTACTGAAACCGAATTGAAAGAGAAAAAACTCCGCATCGAGGACGCTCTGAACTCTACTCGCGCAGCAGTAGAAGAAGGTATCGTACCTGGCGGTGGTACTACTCTGATCAACGCAATCAAAGCGGTTGAAGCGATCAAAGTAGACGGCGAAGAGGCTGTAGGTGTACAAATCGTACTCCGTTCCCTGGAAGAGCCAGTTCGTCAAATCGCTGCGAACGCAGGGCTGGAAGGTTCTGTAATCGTAGAGCGTCTGAAAAAAGAAGCAGTTGGCATTGGTTTCAACGCAGCGAGCGAAGAGTATGTGAACATGCTCGAAGCTGGTATCGTTGACGCAGCGAAAGTAACTCGCTCCGCACTGTCCAACGCTGCATCTGTAGCGGCTATGTTCCTGACTACAGAAGCAGTAATTGCTGACAAACCAGAAGAAAACAAAGCTCCTATGGGCATGCCAGATATGGGTGGCATGGGCGGTATGGGCATGATGTAAGAAAGCGGCTCGCCGTTTTCTGCAAGAAGAGGCAGACATATGTCTGTCTCTTTTTTTATTGGAAAGGCTCTCTTTGCTCGTGTCGGCAACTGTTGTTCCGCTTCTTGCCGGAGTGTTGCGATATAACTGTTTGCGCTGAAAGCATACATTTGCGGTGATGCTTCATCTGTCTGTTGCTGCTCGCTCGGTGCTGTGGCGAGCTTGAATAGCGAGTCGCCTGTAAAAAGGCATTATGTATTGCACCCCGGTTCATCTGCTGAAGCAAGGAGAGCTTGTGAAGCTTTTGAGGGGGAGAAGCCAGAGTATGACTTCTATGCGTTTTAAGGCCCTTGTGATGGCTGCTAGGGGGTTACGGAAGAATATCACTCATAGCTGTACGGGCACTTAGTAGCCCAATTAGAAGACATTTCAGCTGTTGTCTGGTCGAGTGCAGGTGCGGGAGCAATCTTCTATAGATCAGCCATTGCAAATGCAAGAACGATTGGAACCGTTTCTATCTTCTGCTGTAGCCGTTTTGCGGAGAAGCTGCGCATGGTTTTCCGCAGTGGATTTATGGGTTAAAATTCCAGAGATTTTATACTTGCGTTTTAATCGTGAACTTGATAAGATAACTCTTGTCGCTTTTGAAAGGGTTTTTAAACAGAGTGAAAAAAACACGAACTTCTAAAAATAACCCTTGATTTTAAAAAGAAGACATGATATAGTTTAAAAGGTCGGCACCACGAGGTGCTGATAACAAAAAGAAGAACAAAATGCTCTTTGAAAACTGAA
>NZ_DOTK01000073.1:0-23706 GCF_003521185.1 Brevibacillus sp. | reverse complement strand
ACTTCATATTACAATCCTTCATACAAAAATCGCTTGCTGATCCGGCAGCATTTTCATCTCGATCGGCGTTTCACCAACCAACTCTCCATCTGCATGAACCAAATACGGTCTAACGGTCTCAATCGTGATCTGGCGCCCTCGATAAAATGAAACTTTCGGATGATGAATATGAGAGCCAAAATAAATTTTCGCAAAGGCGCGCAACAGTTCCCCACAGCTCGCATTGCTGACGACGCAAATATCGGCCCAACCATCGTTTGCTACAGCCATGGGACAAATTTTCATTCCCCCGCCGTAATTCGGAATATTGGCAGCTGTTACGAGCCATGCTGCCTCCATCTTGATGACTTGTCCATCCACTTGCATGACGAGAGTGCTGCGCTGGAATCTGCGCAGTTCACGCAACACGGAAATCACATACGCCAAACCGCCCAATCGCCACCGATTCAACCATGCCTTGTATTTTGCCTGATCAGTCGCTCTTGCTACCTGCGCATCAAATCCGGCACCAATCGAATTTGCCGCAACACGCCCGTTCATCCACATCAAATCAATTCGTTTTTCCGCTGTCTCTGACAAAACCCGCTCTACTGCCACGACAGGATTTGTGGCAATCCCGTGCGCTCTGGCAAAATCATTTCCTGACCCCGCCGGCACCAAGCCAAACTTGCATGACTGGCCCGATTGATAGATTCCGTTCAATACACCGTGAACGGTTCCATCTCCCCCTACGGCAATGATTTTATTTACTCCCTCTTTTTCAATCATCTCTTTTGCCAGTTTTTCAGCTGACCCGTCACCAGATGTCTCCCTGACGACAAAAACAGCTCCCAGACCACTTACAGCAGGCTCTATCCTCTCCCAGATTCTCTTCCCTTTGCCATTACCCGCCACAGGATTGACGATAAAACCTACCATTGACTTTCTCTCCCCATAACGCGCTTTCTGTTCTACTCGTCATTATCGCACGACATTTTCTTTTGATGATAGCGGTTTTTTATGTCATGCCGGCTCTTGCAAGCTTCTTAACATTTTTGGCAGTGCGCTTGCCAGTATTTCATCGACTCTTTTATTATCGGCATTTGTTCCTTTGCTTTTTGTTGCCCGTACCAGCAGGTCCGCGCCCACCCCACTGTTTGACTGCCTCAGTCCCATATGCAAAGCTGATTTTGCCTACAAAAAAAAGACTCTCCCGTTCAGGAAGAATCTTTTTCCACTCTCTTATAAAAACTTGGACAACCATTCGCTAAAAGGAACCCCGAGAGCCGCAATCAACAATGCTGGCAGCATGTTCGCCACATTGATCTTTTTAATCTCCAAAATGTTAATCCCGATAGCGATAATCATCAAGCCGCCTACTGCCGTTACTTCTGCCAACATCGCATCGAGCATCGTCTGGCTCACAAAGTTGTAGATTTGCGTTGAGAGCAAGGTAAGCAAACCTTGGTACACAAATACAGGCACAGCCGAAAACATGACGCCAATTCCTAGTGTCGAAGTGAAAATGATGGCGGAAAAACCGTCCAAAAGTGCTTTGGTGAACAAAATATCATGGTTGTTCCGCAATCCGCTGTCCATGGCTCCGAGCACAGCCATCGCACCGATGCAATAGACCAAAGTCGCTGTTACAAAGCCTGTGGCAATACTTCCCTGACCTCCGCCAACCTTTCGTTCCAGCCAATGCCCCAGATGATTCAAGCCTTTTTCAATCCCAATCAATTCTCCTACGATTGCCCCCAACACAATACTGACGATCACCAACAAAAAATTCCCCGATCCAAGACTCATCTTGACTCCCAAAATCATGACAGCAAGACCGATGCCCTGCATGACGGTATGTCGTATCGAATCAGGAATTTTCGTCAGAAGCCTGCCCAACAAGGCTCCAACGATGATGGCGCCAGCGTTTACCAGGGTGCCTAACAAGATCACGATTGTGTCCCCCTATAGCTGCATTACGAAAACGCGGATGCTATCTCTCTCACGGCGTTCATAAGCGCTTCTACGTCTTTCTCTGTGTTGAAAATCCCAAAACTGGCACGCACAGCTCCACGCTGCTCGGTCCCTACTGTTTGATGCCCAAGCGGTGTGCAATGATACCCTGATCTCGTAGCGATTCCATACTGCTGATCGAGAATAAACGAGACTTCAGAAGCATCCACTTCCCCGATATTGAAGGCGATGACGGAAACCCGTTCTGTCTCAATCCCTGGACCATACACCTGAACGCCGGGAATTTGCTGTAAACCAATGATCGTTTGCTTCGCCAGCTCCCACTCGTGCTCGCGGATGCGATCGACACCTCGTTCGAGAATGAAATCGACGCCAGCCTGCAAACCGGCCAAACCAGCCGTATTTAACGTACCGCTCTCATATCGGTCAGGGCGTGTAGTCGGTTGATCAATCGCTTCCGATTGGCTTCCTGTTCCCCCATGAATCAAAGGCTCCAAATCGATGTCGCCATGCACGTATAAACCGCCCGTGCCTTGTGGCCCATACAGCCCTTTATGCCCAGGAAACGCCAGCATATCGATCTTCATTTCCTCTACGTGAATCGGCAGTACCCCGGCTGTTTGAGAAGCGTCTACCAAAAAGGCGATACCTCTTTCTTTTGCCAGTTGCCCCAATTCAGCGATCGGCAAAATCACACCTGTGAGATTGGAAGCGTGGCTGACTACCAGCAAGCGCGTATTCGGTTGAATCGCCTTGACAAAGTCCTCTACATGAAAAAGGAAATCCGCTCTCGGCTCGACAAAAGTCGCTTCTACTTGATGCTCACGGCGCATATATTCAATCGGACGTCTGACAGAGTTATGCTCCACGGAAGAAGCAATCACATGATCGCCAGCTTTCAGGTAGCCTTTGATCGCCTGATTGAGTGCTTGTGTCGCATTTAGATAAAAAAAGAGGTTATTCGGGTTTTGAATCCCAAACAACCGCGATAACTGCACGCGTGTCCGAAACACGGTCTTGCTCGCTTTCATCGCCAAGGTATGTCCACCTCGACCAGGGTTAGCGGCAAAATCTTCGATGGCCTCAGCCATTCGCTCCTTCACGCCTGGTGGCTTTGGCCAAGTTGACGCTGCGTTATCCAAATAGATGATCGCCATGACTACCTCCCGGACTTACTTCTCATCATTCAGTATCTCAATGATTCGCTGCAAATCTTCCTGCGAATAAAAGTCAATTTCGATCTTGCCGCGTTTTGCGCCCTTTTTAATTTTGACGGCGGTTCCAAAGCGACTGCGCAACCGTTCTTCCATCTCTATCAAAATCGGCTCATTTTTTGCCGGCTTTTTTTTCTTTGTTTCACGTGAAACATTCAACTGCTTGACCAGTTCTTCCAATTGGCGGACGTTCAGACCTTTTTCCACGACATCCTTCGCCAACTGCATTTGCATGTTTTCATCCGATACACTCAACAGTGCACGGGCGTGCCCCATCGTCAGCTCTGTAGCTGCGACCAGCTTGCGAATGCTTTCGGGAAGCTGCAACAATCTCAGCATATTCGCTACGTGCGGTCTGCTTTTTCCGATCCGTTGTGCAAGCTGCTCCTGCGTGTACTCATGGTGTGCGATCAGCTTTTCGTACGCTTCGGCTTCTTCCAAAGGGTTCAGGTTTTCCCTTTGCAGGTTTTCAATCAGGGCGATTTCCATCAACTGCTGATCCGTATAAGCTTTGACCACTACAGGGACTTGTTTCAATCCCGCCAGCTTTGCGGCGCGCAAACGTCTTTCTCCCGCTACCAGCTCAAATCCCTTGATGCTCTTCCGAACAATCAATGGTTGGATAATGCCATGCTCCCGAATGGAGTGTGCCAATTCATCAATAGCCGATTGTTCAAATTCTTTACGGGGCTGATACGGGTTGGGACGAATCTCACTGACGGAGACTTCTTTCACTTGCTCCCCTTCTTCAATGAGATTGGAGGTAATAAGCGCATTCAGCCCTTTTCCCAAACCTCTACTCATACCCCAACCACTTCCTTCGCCAAGTCAGAATAAACTTCTGCACCACGCGAACGTGGATCGTACGTGATAATGGCTTGTCCATGTGATGGCGCTTCGCTCAAGCGAACATTGCGTGGAATAATCGTTTTGTATACTTTTTCCTGGAAATACTTTTTCACTTCTTCAATGACTTGCAGCCCCAAGTTGGTGCGTGCATCCAGCATCGTCAGCACGACCCCTTCGATCGACAACTGCGAATTGAGATGTTTTTGGACCAGTCGGATCGTATTCAACAACTGACTCAAACCTTCCAATGCATAGTATTCGCATTGAATCGGAATCAAAACGGAATCAGCAGCAGTCAACGAATTGACTGTCAAAATCCCCAAAGAAGGCGGGCAATCGATAATGACGAAATCGTATTTGTCCTTCACTACTTCCAGCGCTTTTTTCAAACGCACTTCTCTGGAAATGGTCGGAACCAATTCGATTTCCGCTCCCGCCAATTGAATCGTAGCCGGAATGATCATCAATCCTTCGATCTCGGTAGGCAAAGTCGCATCTACGGGGCTGATGTCATTAATGAGAACATCATAAATACAATAGCGCACATCGGCTTTGTTTACCCCGATACCACTGGTTGCGTTCCCTTGTGGATCAATATCCACCAGCAGCACCTTTTTCCCCAATGCGGCCAGACAAGCACTTAGATTGACGGACGTAGTCGTTTTTCCGACGCCGCCTTTCTGGTTCGCAACCGCAATGATTTTACCCAACTTCTCCACCTCATTCTCTTCGTGTAGGAATGCCGCTGATTATGCCATAAAACAATCGACAGCCTTCCGGAACGCCCATATCAATATCTATTTACGCTCATTGACTCATAAATGGATCATTTTCATTGCCTGGCCAGCTGCTTGTACAGTCTGAACGTTCAGTTCAGTGCGGTGCTTGCCATTTGTGCAACAATCCCGCCGTCTGACACATAACGTACTCTGCAAACATCAGCCTGCTCCACCATGAAAAGTGATCCTCGTTACCTATAATTACGCACTCTTTCTGCCATCCGCTACATGGTGCCCAAAAACTCGTTCATCCTCTGGCTATGGATACGAACAAACCGCAAGACGCCGTTCCATTTTACAGAAGTGAACAGCCATTAATCGCATGATCTGGCTCGGTAATACCCATGTTACCAGATTTAATGCTTGCCCGTACGCTGTTTTTTTGATATTGAGACAATTTGTCTTTAATTTTGCCCGAACAGTTCCAATTGACCCCTTTTTGCTGGAAAAGATGCGCCTGATTCTGACAAACGTTTACAGACAAATCGATTTTGAACAGAAAAAACTCCCTGCCCGCCTACCTGCTTTTCTCCGTTTGTCCTACCATCATGTTTTGCTACTTTCAACATTTGCCCAAAAAGAAAGGCGACCTTGTCGCCATCCCCTTGCTGCTTTTGCTATCTATGTTCTATAAAGACAGCGAAGACCCCCTCGCTGTCATCTGCTCCAATCTAAGCGGCATTCCTACTTGTTGTTTTTCGGAATCCGAATCGTAAATTGATAAAATTCATCATGGTCTTCTTCATTTGTCTCTACGGGCAGCCCCGTCTGCATGACCATATCAATCGATTGCCGCACCGTATTGATGGCGATACGAGCGTCTCGGGAAAATGCCTTCCAACGCGGCTTCGACTCTTTTTCCGCTTTTGGATTTTCTGCTGCTTCCAGAAGCTGTTTGACTCGCACTTCTGTTTGCTTGACATTCCACTCTCGCTCGACGATCTCGGCCAGCACTTTATTTTGCAACTCCGCATCCTTCAACGGGATCAAGGCTCTCGCGTGTCTCTCGGTTACTTGTCGCATCAACAGCGCATCTTGAATCTCTTGCGGCAAATGCAGCAATCTCAGCTTGTTGGCGATGGTGGATTGTCCTTTTCCCAAGCGTTGAGCCAGGCTTTCCTGTGTCAGGTCGTGCAAATCAATCAGCTTTTGGTAGGCAACCGCCTCTTCAATTGCTGTTAATCCCTCGCGCTGCAGATTTTCAATCAAAGCAATGGAAGCTGTTTGCGCATCATTGAAATCTTTGATAATCGCAGGGATTCTTTCCATGCCCAGCTTTTTTGTTGCCCGTAAACGTCGTTCTCCGGCAATCAACTCATACTGACCATCTCTCAACCGTACAACAATCGGTTGAATAAGCCCGTGAGTGCGTATCGTTTGACACAGCTCATCGATTTTCTCGTCATCAAATACTGTTCGAGGCTGGTATGGATTCGGTACAATCTCCTCGACTGGTAATTGCCTGATCTCTTCATTCTCTGTCTTGTCCGTTAATCCAAAAATCCGAGAAAATGAATCCCTTACTGCCATAGAAAAATCCCCCACTTCTACCCGTTCCATCCGTACTATTGGTAATCCTTACGCTGCTGCTTGTGATTGCTTCTGGAAAAATTAACATCGCCAAGCTGTTCACAAAAAATCTTGCTGCTACAATGGCACGGGCTTCTTCATCAGTCATTCCAACCTCATTACCACGCATACTCGACCAGATGAGTCTTTTGAAACAATCGCCAGCAAAAAGCAACCTCCTGGCAGCGTTTGCTGACAACACCCCAATCGTTTCGCGACATCATCTTTTCCATTCCCTTTTGCTTGGCGAAGGCGCAGACAATCCTCCACGTGAAAAAAAGGCCCTGTCTATGCATGATGCATACGACAGAATCTTTTCATGAAGCTATTTGTCTGTCTCTCTTATACATCGGCTGGAAGGGACTATTCACCGTATACCCAATTTCCTTGTGCCTACAGTTTGTCATCCCCGCTTCCATGACAAAATCCATCAGCGTGTGCGCTTTCAAGGTTTTGCCAGAAGAGTACATGCTTACTGTGAATGACAACCATTCAGTCATGCACGGACCTGATCGAGTCTTTTCGAAAATGTTTGTGGAGATAGATGTTCTGTTCACACTGTGAAAGGAGGCTAGTTCTTCAGAGCTAGTTTCCGTCCTCCTCGCATTTCAGACCGTCAGCCACTTTCCCTCAGAAATGTCTCTTTCCCTCATTTCCTCCGTTTCCTTTAGAGGATAGCGCATAAATCTCGCTTACAAGGTTCTCAGGCCCTACAGACTGTCCTTCCTAAAAGACGCTTCTTGCCTATCCGATCGTTTTGAAAAATCCCCTTTGACCTATCGTCATTTTCTAGGCAAATGACTTCGGTTTTCTTTTATATAAGTAATTCTGCAAGCTTTGCCCAATTCCTGCTTGGGAAAAACGTTTCACGTGAAACATCAATCGTGATCATGGTCATAGAAATTAGCTCTGCCGCTGTGTTTGCCCCGCTCCTCTCCTCCTATGCTCTCATCTGTAGGATGTGAAATCTTGGTGACAGCAAAAAGCTTCGGAAACAGTCGATGAAAGTCTAAAGTCAGGTAGGCAAAGAAGGCAGCGACAATCGCCGTAATATACATTCCGGCACTAAACATCAATCCGATGGCAGACGCAACCCACATCCCTGCTGCCGTAGTCAAGCCTTTAACGGAACCGTTAAATTTGAGGATGGCTCCCGCTCCCAAAAATCCCATGCCAGTCACCACCTGAGCAGCTACCCTGCCCGGATCGTTGTTTACCCCGCTGGACTGAAAGCCGTAAATCGAAGCTAGTCCAAACAGACATGAGCCGAAGCAAACCAGGCTGTACGTGCGAAAACCCGCTCCTCGTTGTCTGCTCACATCCTTGATAAAACGCTCGCGTTCCCACCCCATGATGGCTCCAGCCAAAAAAGCGAGAAACAGCCTCAGCAATATGGTCGGAAGCTCTGATGGAAAAAGAGACACCCACACTTCTTCCATGTCTATCATCCTCTCAGAACGGTTGTCGTTCCCTGTAACGTTACTGGTATGTATATGCCCTCTGAAAGAGTTCCATGCTTGAAAAAGTAGATTCGTTTAGTCGGCCCGCTCCCCAATCGGTCAGTGGCCGATACACAAGCAGAGACACCTTTCCTCTGCTCCTATCAATAGACTGCCAAAAGATATCCGCTACTTTTGCCACAAGAAAAACCCGGTTCGAGAAAAAGGTAGAAATACACGTCACGTCATTAGCCCCCAAAACCTCCCTCTCCTTGGCACAAACTTTTTCCACGAAACGAAACCACACCACCCATGACTGTTTTGGCGGCAATCGACACTCAATCGCATTTCCCTTTTTACAGCAACACACCAAGGCTTTTGCCCCCAAAACGGTCATGACCGTTTTGTTGATCGCGAGCGGTCCCATCCCATTTCATGAAAAACATCGAGATTTTTTTCACAGAAAAAAAGACCGCAGCGTCCAACTGCGATCTTTCCATCGTTCCTTGAGCCTATACAGTCACTATACCAGCGGTTTTTTCGCAGGAACGCCCGCTTTGCGCGGATAGCTCTTGGGTGTAGCTTCAACCTTTTCGATAATCACGATGTTGCGCTCTCCTGCTTCCTCCAGCAGTTGGAACGTCTCGACCTTTCGCGTTTTGCCGCCCAGCGTCTTGATTGCCTTTTTTGCTTCGTTCAGCTCTGGCGTAATATCTGCCCCTTTGAGAGCGATAAAATGACCTTTTGGCTGAGCAAATGGCAAACAAAATTCAGAGAGCAAATTCAGGCGGGCTACAGCCCGTGCTACGACCAGATCAAACTTTTCCCGATAGTTGGCTTCCTGCCCGCGATCCTCTGCCCGTCCATGCACCGGATGAACATCTTCCAGCCCCAGTTCACTCGCTACATGCTGCAAGAAGCCCATGCGCTTGTTCAACGAATCAATAATCGTCATTTTCACATGCGGGAAGCAAATTTTCAGCGGGATGCTGGGAAACCCGGCTCCTCCTCCGATATCCACTACCGATTTTACCTGGTCAAAAGGAAAGTAGAAGGCAGGGGTGATCGAGTCGTAAAAATGTTTGACGTACACTTGTCCTTCTTCCGTAATGCCTGTCAAATTCATTTTTTCGTTCCATTCCACGAGCAAACGGAAAAAGTGGTCGAATTGCTCTTTTTGACGCTCTGTTAAGGAAATGCCTTGTGCAGCAAGCGCCTCGGCAAACTGTTCTTTAGTCATTTTGGCTAATCTCCTTACTCCGCTGCCCCTACGCGTTTATACTCCAGATACACCATCAATACCGAGATGTCCGCAGGAGTAACCCCGGCGATACGCGCTGCTTGCCCGATGTTCAGCGGGCGGATATTGGACATGTTCTCGCGGGACTCTTTGGACAAGCCGGAAATTTGATGATAGTCGATGTCGGCTGGTATGCGGCGTTCCTCCATTTTCTTCATCCGCTCTACTTGCTGCAAAGACTTTTTGATGTAGCCATCGTATTTAATCTGGATTTCTACCTGTTCTGTCACATCGTCCGGCAAAACTTCCGGGGCTGGCACCATCGCCACAATATGGCTGTAGTTGATCTCTGGACGGCGCAACAACTGAGCCAGCTCGATCACTTCTGTCAATTCCGGCGAACCGGCAGCGCGCAATATTTCCTGCACATGTTCCATGTCAGGGCGTACACGCGTATTTTCCACACGTTCCTTTTCCTGCTCGATCAATCGGCGTTTTTCGTTGTAGCGTCTGTAGCGCTCTTCGCTGATCAAGCCGATTTCATAGCCGATATCAGTCAGGCGCAAGTCGGCATTGTCGTGGCGCAAAAGCAAACGGTACTCGGCCCGGGAAGTGAGCAGCCGATACGGCTCATGCGTTCCTTTTGTCACGAGGTCGTCGATCAGCACGCCGATATACGCCTCTTCCCTGCCCAAAATGACAGGCGGTTTCCCTTGAACGCGGCGTGCAGCATTGATCCCGGCCATCAAACCTTGGCCCGCTGCTTCTTCATAGCCAGATGTTCCATTAATTTGCCCGGCAGTAAACAATCCCGGCAATTTCTTCGTTTCCAGCGACGGCCAAAGCTGTGTCGGCACAATCGAATCGTACTCGATCGCATAGCCAGGGCGCATCATTTTGACTTCTTCCATTCCGGCCATCGAGCGCAACATGGACAGCTGCACGTCTTCCGGCAAGCTCGTGGACAAGCCTTGTACGTACATCTCTTCTGTATTTCGCCCTTCCGGCTCCAGGAAGATTTGATGGCGTGGCTTATCGTTGAAACGCACCACTTTATCCTCAATAGACGGACAGTAACGCGGCCCGGTTCCCTCAATCATGCCGGAGTACATCGGAGCACGGTGCAAATTGCTATTGATCAAGCCATGCGTGTCTTCATTGGTATACGTCAGCCAGCAAGGCAGCTGGTCCATAATAAATTCTGTCGTTTCATAAGAAAATGCCCGTGGAACAGGGTCGCCAGGCTGAATCTCCATTTTGGAAAAATCAACGCTGTTTTTATGAACACGAGGTGGCGTTCCCGTCTTGAAGCGAGTCATTTCAAAACCAAGCTCTTTCAAATGCAGCGCCAGGCGAATCGACGGGCGCATGTTGTTCGGCCCGCTCTCATACTGCAAGTCGCCAAGGATGATTTTTCCGCGCAAGTACGTTCCGGTAGTCAACACGACGGATTTAGCCTTGTAGCGAGCGCCTGTCTGGGTGATGACCCCTACGCATACTCCATCTTCGACGAGCAGCTCCTCGACCATGGCTTGGCGAAGGATCAAATTTGGCGTATTTTCAATCGTTTTCTTCATTTCGTGCTGGTAGGCAAACTTGTCTGCCTGTGCACGCAAAGCATGTACAGCAGGACCTTTTCCCGTATTCAGCATCCGCATTTGAATATGCGTTTTATCCGTATTTCGTCCCATTTCGCCGCCGAGTGCATCCAGCTCCCGTACAACGTGGCCTTTTGCCGGACCACCTACCGACGGATTGCAGGGCATATAAGCGACCGCATCCAGATTGATCGTCAAAAGCAGCGTGTTGCAGCCCATGCGTGCCGCAGCCAAAGCTGACTCACACCCCGCATGACCTGCCCCGATTACGATGACGTCAAACGAGCCTGCTTCATACGCAGGTACAGCGTTCATTTTGTTTTCCCCCTTGCTCATAAGTGCTATCTCGCATCTAACTTTCTTTTCATCAAAACGATTGCGTCCTGCCAATACAGTACGACTTCCTTCTTGCCTGTGCCGCGAGCTTTCCTCGCTCTAACGGACTACGCACCATCGCCATGCCTGCATCCCCTGCTTGCGGCAAATGACGAACTGTTTCTTTTCTATTACCAGCCTACTTGCCCAGACAAAATTGCGAGAAGATCTGATCGATCAAATCCTCACCGACACTCTCGCCGATGACTTCTCCCAACAGCTCCCACGACTTCTTGATGTCAATTTGAATCATATCGACTGGCATCAGATCGTCAATGCCGCCGAGCGCCTCGTCAATCGCTCTTTCCGCCTGGCGCAGCAATTGAATATGCCGGGCATTGCTGACATACGTCAAATCATCCTGCTGTACACGGCCGCTGAAGAAAATTTCTCCGATCGCCTGCTCCAGCAAATCGATGCCTTTTTCTTCGCGCGCCGACGTCATGATGAGCGGCTGCTGTGGAAAATGGCGTTTGATCTCTTCCAGGTCCACTTTTTGCGGCAAGTCGAACTTGTTCACAATCACGATGACCTGAAACCCTTTTGCCGCTTCAAAAATCGCATAATCATCAGCTGTGAGCGGTTCGTTGTAGTTGATCACGAGCAAGACGAGATCCGCCTTTTGCAAAAGCTGCCGCGATTTCTCTACCCCGATTTTTTCCACGATATCGTCCGTATCGCGAATGCCTGCCGTATCAATCAGACGCAACGGCACCCCGCGCACATTGACGTACTCTTCGATAACGTCGCGAGTCGTCCCGGCTACATCCGTGACAATCGCCTTTTCCTCTTGAACAAGGCTGTTCAAAAGAGAGGATTTCCCCACGTTTGGCCGCCCGATAATCGCTGTCGACAAGCCTTCACGCAAGATTTTTCCTTGCTTTGCGGTCTGCAAAAGACGTTGAATCTCGCTTTTTACCTCCAGGCATTTTCCGCGCAGGAAGTTTTGCGTAAACTCCTCCACGTCATGCTCGGGATAATCTAACGTTACTTCTATATGGGCCATGGCTTCAATCAAATTTTGGCGCAGCTGGCGGATCAAACGCGACAGCTTCCCCTCTACCTGATTCAGTGCCACCTTCATCGCTCTGTCCGTTTTCGCCCGAATCAGATCGATGACAGCTTCCGCCTGGGACAAATCAACGCGTCCGTTTAAAAACGCACGCTTCGTAAACTCGCCCGGCTCCGCCAGTCTGGCTCCGTTATCGAGAATCAGTTCCAGCACCTTTTCCACGGACACAATTCCTCCGTGACAGTTTACTTCCACTACATCCTCCCGCGTAAAAGTTCGCGGAGCCCTCATAACAGACACCAGTACCTCTTCCACCCGATCTCCTGTATGCGGGTCGTACAAGTGCCCGTAATGAATCGTATGGCTGTCCACAGTGGACAACCGCTGTTTTCCTTTATATATCTTATCCACAACTTCGAGCGCTTCCGCACCGCTTACCCGAATGACGGCAATGCCACCTTCCCCCATCGGCGTCGCAACCGCTGCAATTGTATCGAATTTCATGACCTTCACCTCAAGCTTTCCAATCAGACAAGTCAGCCACTAACTTATTAGCTTAACAGATCGCCTTGAAAAATTCCAAATGAAAGTGTAAATTTTACACCCTCTCTTCATCAACAGGAAAAAGCAACCCTGCCGTCCAAGGTTGCTGTCCGCTCTCGTTATCCACAGTATGATCTTTTTTCGAAAAGCTCAACCCTCGCTTTGATTTATCCACAGTGGACAACTGCTTGCTTCGACATAAGCTGCGCCTACATGCGCAAACGTCGACTTTTGTCGATAACACGTTCCTTTTGACACAAAAAAAGAAGCCTAACGCGAGGCTTCTTTCGGTGCAATGACGATGTATCGGTTTGGCTCGTCTCCTTCGCTGAAGGTAACGACGTCCGCTCTTTTTTGCAAGAAGGCGTGAATTACTTTGCGCTCGGCAGCCGACATTGGCTCCAGCCGCACATCCCGTCTGGTCGACAAAGCTTTTTTCGCCACCCGGTCAGCCAGCTGCTCCAGCGTTTCCTTGCGGCGCATCCGGTAATTCTCGGCATCCAATGTGATGCGTACGTGTTTGTCCGCATGACGGTTCGCTACGACGTTTACGAGATACTGTAAGGAATCCAGAGTCTGCCCTCTGCGGCCAATGATGATTCCAAGGTTGCTGCCCTGGATATCAAACAGGATGCCCTCTTCATTAGTACGAGTCTCCACTTTGGCGTTCACCTTCATGTTAGACAAAACATCTTGAAGAAAGTCACGTCCCTGTGCAACCGGGTCGTAGTGGTATTCCACTTCCACTTTGGCGTCCTTCGCCCCAATCAGGCCAAACAACCCTCTGCTTGGTTCCTCCAGGACGCGAATACTCGCCTTTTCACGCGGTACACCCAATTCCAGCAAAGCTTTTTGCACAGCATCGTCTATCGTTTTTGCCGTAGCTACCACCTTTTTCACTTGGAGGTTCCCTCCTTGGGAGTAAGCTTATTGCCTTTATCACGATACAGGAAATACGTTTGTACGATAGTGAACAGGTTACCGTATACCCAGTACAGGGAGAGCGCAGATGGCAAGGTTACTGCGATAGCCAAAATCATCAGCGGCATCATGATCAGCATCATTTGCATTTGCGGGTTGCCCTGTGTAGCCTGTCCCATCATTTTCGACTGCAAGTAAGTCGTAACTGCGGCGATGATCGGCAAAATGTAGAACGGGTCTTTTTCGCCCAACGTCAGCCACAGGAAGGTTTGAGTCTTGATTTCTTCTGTTCGGATGATCGCGTGGTAAAAGGCGATCAGGATTGGCATTTGCACCAGCATCGGCAAGCAACCCGCGAGTGGATTGACGCCGTTTTTCTGGAACAGAGCCATTGTTTCTTGCTGAGCCTTTTGCGGATCGTTTTTGTGCTTCTCGCGGATTTTTTGCATTTCCGGCTGAAGCTCTTGCATTCTCTTGGAACTCTTGATTTGCTTGACCATCAATGGCAGTACGATCAAACGGATGATGACCGTCGCTACCAGGATACCAAAGCCGTAGTTGTTGCCAAGGATCAAAGCGCTTTCTTTAATCAACCAGGACAAGGGATATACGAGATATTTGTCCCAGAAGCCGGTTGCGTCAGGCCCGATTGGTGCAGCAGTCGTCGGGTTACAGCCTGACAGAACAAGAACCAGCATAGTCAGCATAATTATGCTGAGGGTACGTCTACTCAAGGGTGGTCCTCCTTTTCCCCGCTTCAGTGAGGTATGCTATTTGCGTTGATCCGGAACTGGATCAAACCCGCCCGGGTGGAACGGATGACATTTCAGGATGCGACGAAGAGCCAGCCAGCCTCCACGCCACGCGCCAAATCGGCGAACCGACTCGATCGCATAGTGTGAGCAGGTGGGCGCGAATCTACATGAAGGAGGCTTTAACGGAGATATGAACAGCTGGTATCCCCGAATCAACCAAACCATGATTTTCGCAACCATCGTTTCACCCTCTTTTTCCATTATGTACGGGTGCCCGTTTGATCACTTTGGCCCGCTTCATCACATGCAACAAAGATTGCTCAATGGCTTCAAGCGACATGTTTTCCACTCCCGGACGGGCGATGATGACTAGATCGAGGCCGAGTGGAATGACTGACTCCAACCGCGCTACCGCTTCTCGGATCAGCCGCTTGACTTTGTTGCGGATAACAGCGTTACCAATTTTTTTGCTGACGGAAATTCCAGCGCGAAAAGCAGCTTGTCCCTCCTGCTTGGCTGAATACAGGACAAATTGCTTGTTGGCAGCAGAAGTTCCTCGTTGAAAAACCGCTTGAAAGTGCTCATTTTTTTTGAGCCGGTGTGAACGATGCAAGGTAAACAACCCCTAACATCACAATTATAGTAGAAAACGCAAACAGCATCTACCAGTATATCCTTGTTTCGTCCACTTTTTTCCCAAAGTACACATACTTTGCAAGAAATTTAGCCGATTTTCGCGATCAGCTCGGCTCTTGCGCTTCGCAGTTCTGCCGCCTTCGCCTGATCCATCTGGAAAAAGCCCAGCTCCAGCAGCGACTCCCCAAGCCCTGGCGGAAGCTCTTGTCGATGCTCCTCCCACCAGTTGTCGGCGTCTGTGCTCGAATACAGCCAAACCGCTTCGGAAAACAGCAGGAACCCCGCTTCGACATACTGCTCCTTCTGCAAAAGTCTTCCCATCTTCTGCTGCAAAAGAACATCGTTTTCCGCTCCGAGTGCGAACGCCTCTGGACCAGCCTTCGTTTGCAAGTGGGCACGATAATCGGAAAGCACCGCCAGCCCTTCCATAAGCGCTTCTCTTGCAGCGTATCTCACGGAAAAGTGCCGCTCAAGCTCCGACCAGCCGCCTAACCCACTCACGAGCTGGAAAAGCGCACGATCGCTGAGCTGTCCTTGCGAGACGAAAGCAATCAGCTGCATGGCCTCCAGCCACCCTGCCCATTCGAGCAAAGCAGCGGAGTACAAGCGCCCTTCTGCCAAAGCCTCATCTGCGATTCGCTCGTACTCCTCGACCGCCGTCCTCGCCTGTGCAATCATCTTCGCTTTTGCCTCTTCTGATTCGAGATAAGCACGCATCTGTGGAAACCAGTCTGCAAAGCGGCCAGTTGGATCTGCCACCAGCCGTGCTTCCTGCAAATAGCGCCAACGCCAAGGATTGTCGCGTACATCATCCGCAGTCGGCACAGGATGGACATGCAGCTGAATCAGTTGACCGCGAAACGAATGATTTTCGCTGCGGTGTTCCCTCGTTCCCTCCACAAAAAGGTTCAAGTCGAGATCGCTGAAGGCGTCTGCCTCCCCTCTCCCAACCGAACCTCCTGCATAGGCGCAAACTAAGTCTGGCAAAGCCAGCTCATGGACAAAATCACGGCCTACCCCAATAAAAAAGTCGGTGAAATTCTCTTCATTAGGCTTCATCGTCCCTCCCGCTCTTTTCAAACAGCATGAATCAAGAACTTTTTTGGTAGCTAGGTAATGATTCTCCACCAAAAGGTTCCACGCCGCGGCGAGACTTCCTCTTTCCACCTAAAAAAAGAATTTTCCGACATCATCTGGCAAACAAAAAGGCCACTGGAAATGTGGCCTACGCGGAAAGAACTTTTCTACCTCTTTGACGACGAGCAGCCAAAATTTTACGGCCGTTTTTTGTGCTCATGCGCTTACGGAATCCATGATCCTTTTTGCGCTTGCGATTATTAGGGTTGAATGATGGTTTCATTATCGTATACACCTCCGTCTAGCACAGACATTCTTTTGCATTATAAGGACATATATAAAAAAAGTCAAGCAGCGATGGAATTTCCTTTCCAAGGCAAATATCCCCACAAAACTATTTCCCGGGTCTGTGGATATCATTTTATCCACAAAAACAGGTTTCGACAACTTTATCTACAGCTTGTACACAAAATATAGATATGTGAATATGTGGCTAGTACCAGTGGTTGTGTTTGTGGATAAGTATGAAAAAACCATTGATGCCATGCCTTATATCTGTTATTATGTTTTTGTTTTGAAGCGTGAATAACTCCGATAGGCTAATCGGTTTTTCCACAGGGTGTGGATAAGTTTGTGGACAGATTCCTTCCTATGTGTATGTCGTTACACACAGGGATGAGGATAACCGTCTGCTTTTTTTCTCTTCTGCGAGCAGAATCCCTATTTTTCGACTTTTTTTATCCACAGTCGTCAAATACGACCGTGTTGACAATCGGGTCACACATATGCGGTTTTTGCAATTGTTATCGTTTATTTTTTATCGGTGATTTTTATTTTTCGGATGGCCCAAAAGGAGGGATTCTGGTTGGATGCAGCGATTAGCGAACTATGGCGCAAAGTTCTCGCCAAGATAGAAAAATCGCTAAGCAAACCAAGTTTCGATACCTGGCTCAAAGCAACCAGGGCAACCACCCTGGAAGAGGATGCACTGATCGTCGTGGCGCCCAATGACTTTGCGAGAGATTGGCTCGAAACCCGGTACGCTCAACTGATTACCGATACACTATATGAAGTGACAGGTATCAATATGAAGGTAAAATTCGTCGCCCTGCAAAATCAGGATGCCGCATTTGCCGAGGAACAACCTACCCCACGGGTGAAAATGAGCGCTCCGCCCACAGCAGCGGATGACCAGCCACCCAGCATTTTGAATCCCAAGTACACCTTTGACACTTTCGTTATCGGTGCGGGAAATCGTTTCGCTCATGCCGCTTCGCTTGCAGTCGCAGAAGCTCCTGCCAAAGCTTACAATCCCCTCTTCATTTACGGAGGAGTCGGACTTGGCAAAACCCACTTGATGCACGCAATTGGCCATTATGTTATCCAACACAATCCATCGGCAAAAGTGGTCTATTTGTCGTCCGAGAAGTTTACCAATGAGTTCATCAACTCCATTCGGGACAACAAGGCCGTCGAATTTCGCAACAAGTACCGGAGTGTAGACGTTCTTTTGATTGATGACATTCAGTTTTTGGCTGGCAAGGAGTCGACGCAAGAGGAGTTTTTTCATACGTTCAACGCTCTGCACGAAGAGAGCAAACAGATCATCATTTCCTCGGACCGGCCTCCAAAAGAGATCCCGACGCTGGAAGACCGGCTTCGCTCCCGTTTCGAATGGGGACTGATTACCGACATCCAGCCGCCTGATCTGGAGACGCGGATTGCCATTTTGCGCAAAAAAGCGAAGGCAGAAAACCTCGACATTCCGAACGAAGTAATGGCTTACATCGCGAATCAAATCGACAGCAACATCCGCGAGCTGGAAGGTGCGCTGATCCGTGTCGTTGCTTACTCTTCCTTGATCAATCGCGACATTGATACGCAGCTCGCTGCCGAAGCTTTGAAAGACATCATTCCGTCTTCTCGCCCGCGCGTGATTACCATTATGGACATTCAGCGTGCTGTCGGAGAAGCTTTCAGTCTGAAGCTGGAAGACTTCAAAGCGAAAAAGCGGACCAAAACCGTCGCTTTTCCTCGCCAAATCGCCATGTATTTGTCTCGGGAGCTGACAGACGCCTCCTTGCCAAAAATCGGCGACGAATTTGGCGGACGCGACCATACAACTGTCATCCATGCGCATGAAAAAATCTCGCGGGCACTGGCAAGTGATCCGCAGATGCAAACTACGATTCAGTCGCTCATTGAAAAGTTAAAAGCAAACCACTAAACCTGTGCATAACGCAAAAAGCCTATACACAACTTACCCACATGTGTATAGGCTATCTTTTACGTTATCAGTCCACATATCCACAAATCCACAGGCCCTATTACTACTTCTGTTAAAAAGATATATCCTAATAAGTTATGATAAAGACGCAGCCATTATGCATAGTCCATTAAAAAAATGGCGCAGATAGAGGGAGGATCACGTTGATGCATATTACCGTTCAGCGAGACAAGCTGTCTAACGCCGTGTCACATGTCAGTAAAGCCGTTTCCAGCCGAACAACCATTCCGATTTTGACCGGGATTAAGATAAAAACAGATGACGAGGGGCTTACTCTGACTGCAAGCGACTCGGACGTATCCATCGAAGTACAGATTCCTTTGGAAGAAGCGGGAGAATGGGGAGTAACGATCCATCAGCCTGGAAGCATCGTTTTGACAGCTCGCATTTTCAGCGAAATCGTCCGCAAGCTGCCAAGCAACGAAATCCATATCCAGGTAGACGATCGCCTTGTTACCCAAATCCGTTCCGGACAAGCTGAGTTCACCATCAACGGAATGGATGCCAGCGAGTATCCGCAATTGCCGCATCTGGAAGAGGATAAAGTATTCAGCGTTCCCTGTGACTTGCTAAAAGCCATGATCCGTCAGACTGTTTTTGGCGTATCCACTTCTGAAATGCGCCCGATTCTTACTGGATTGATGTGGTCCCTGGAACAAGGCAAGCTTCGTTTTGTTGCGACTGACAGTCACCGTTTGGCCAGCCGTACTGCCATGGTAGAATGCCCGGATGACCTTTCCTTCCACAACGTAGTCGTACCAGGAAAAAGCTGCAACGAATTGGTAAAAATCTTGGATGATGACCAAAACCCTGCTGATATCGTCGTAGCTGACAATCAAATTTTGGTGAAGTCCAAGCACATTTTGTTCTATTCGCGTTTGCTGGAGGGAACTTATCCAGACACGACCAGAATCATTCCACAAGGAAGCAAAACAGAGATCACTGTCAGCACCAAAGAATTTTTGCAGTCGATCGAGCGCGCTTCCTTGCTCAGCCGCGAAGGCAAATCCAATGTAGTCAAGCTCGTTACGCTGCCGGATGGCACTGTGGAGATCACCTCCAACGCCCCTGAAATCGGGAAAGTAACGGATATTTTGAGCCCGAAAGCGATGGAAGGCGAAGAGCTGAAGATTTCCTTCAACGCCAAATACATGATTGACGCTTTGCGTGCGATTGACAGCTCCGAAATCAGAGCCAGCTTTACTGGCCCGATGAGCCCGTTTGTCATTCGTCCGACGGACCACGATTGGATGCTGCATTTGATCTTGCCAGTCCGTACTTACTAGGGTTTTTTCGTAAAAAAGTTCTTTTTCGTAAAAGAAAGGAGCCAAGCCATGCGTGAGGTTTCCATCAACACCGAATACATTGCTCTCGGCCAATTTTTAAAGCTGGCTGACGTCATCGATACCGGAGGCATGGCCAAAGCTTTTTTGGCAGAGGTGCCGATTCAAATCAATGGCGAGCTGGACAACAGACGAGGCCGCAAGCTATATCCTGGCGATGAAGTGGCGATTGAAGGCCATGGCCGCTTTCAAGTGGTACGCCGCTGAGAGGAGAGCGTGATTCTTGTTTCTCAAGAACCTGTCGCTTACCAACTATCGCAACTATTCATCCCTGTCCTTGGATTTTGATGGCCCCATCCAGTTGTTTATTGGCAACAACGCCCAGGGGAAAACAAATGCACTCGAATCGATATACGTTCTGGCTCTGGCCAAATCCCACCGTACGCCCCGAGACAAGGAGCTAATTACGTGGGATGCCGATTTCGCCACGATCCGTAGCGATGTTCTTCGTCGCTACGGTTCTGTTCGTTTGGAGCTACAGTTGACAAGCAAAGGAAAGCGGGCCAAAATCAACGGGATGGAGCAGCAAAAGCTGAGCGCCTATGTGGGAGCCTTGAACGTAGTCATGTTTGCGCCGGAGGATTTGTCCATTGTAAAAGGGGCACCCGCTCAGCGCAGACGTTTTATTGACATGGAAATCGGCCAAGTATCGCCCACTTATCTGTATTATTTAAGCAATTACAACAAAGTGCTGGCGCAGCGGAATCAACTGCTGAAGGACTTGGCGATGAAAAAAAGCCATTCGCTGGAAATGCTGGCAATTTGGAATACCCAACTAGCCGATTTAGCGGTAAAATTGTTGAGGAAGCGGTTTGAGTTTCTTCGCAAGCTCCAAGTATGGGCGCAGGAGATCCATACGGGCATTACCAATGGCCGGGAGAAGCTTTCCTTGCACTATGTAAACTCATCGCCAGTTACGGAAGAAATGTCGGTCGAGCAGGCTGTTGATACAATGCTGGCTGCCTATGAAGAGGTTCGCGACCGGGAAATCATGCGCGGAAGCACCTTGATCGGACCGCATCGCGATGATTTTTCACTCAAAGTGAACAACATGGATGTCCAAACGTACGGTTCACAAGGGCAGCAGCGCACGAGCGCACTGTCCATCAAACTGGCCGAAATCGAACTGATTAAAGAAGAAGTGGGGGAATACCCCGTTCTTTTGTTGGATGATGTCTTGTCAGAGTTGGATGAACATCGGCAAACCCTGTTACTCGAAACCATTCAGGATCGGGTTCAGACGTTTGTGAGCACGACAGGTGTGGAAGGCTTAAAGCATCAGGTTCTCCAGCAAGCCTCTCGTTTTTACGTGAAGGAAGGGACAATCTCGGGAGAAAGGTAGGGATCAGGGATGTTTATTCACATTGGTGGAGATACTGTGGTGAGCACAAAGGAAGTCATTTCCATCCTCGATCATCAAACCGTGAAATCCTCGAAGGTCAACAAGGCTTTCTTGCAGGAAAAGCGGAAGACGATCGTCGACCACAGCGTAGAAGAAACAAAATCGTATGTAATCACCAAGGATGCCATTTACTGTTCACCTATTTCTTCTCTGACGCTAAAGCGACGCGCTCAGTTCGTGGACAGCTTGGATCAGTTTCCCTTTGTACAAGCTGAAGTGGAGGAGTTGACAGAGTAGTGGATCAAGTGACGACGAACGATACAAACTATGATGCGAGTCAGATTCAGGTTCTGGAAGGGCTGGAAGCGGTTCGGAAACGCCCCGGCATGTATATCGGCTCAACCAGCAGCCGCGGTTTGCATCACCTGGTATGGGAGATTGTCGACAATGCCATCGATGAGGCGCTTGCCGGTTATTGCGACAACATCTTGGTGGTCATTCATCCGGACAACTCCGTATCTGTAACTGATAATGGCCGGGGAATCCCAACCGGCATCCACGAGAAAACCGGGAAGTCGACAGTAGAAACGGTTTTAACTGTCCTGCACGCCGGCGGAAAATTTGGCGGCGGCGGATATAAAGTTTCCGGCGGTCTTCACGGGGTAGGTAGCTCGGTTGTAAACGCGCTATCCGAGTGGATGGAAGTAGAAGTAAAGCAGAACAATCAAATTCACTATATGCGTTTTACGGTCGGCGCACCTGTTGCTGATCTTGCTGTTATTGGCGAGACAGAAGAGACGGGAACAAAAGTCACGTTCAAGCCAGACCCGACCATCTTTACAGAAACAACCGTTTTCGAATACGACATTTTGCAAAAACGTATTCGCGAGCTTGCTTTCCTCAACAAAGGACTGCGGATTACGCTGAAAGATACCCGTCCCGAACAGGAAAAGGAAGAATCGTTCCACTATGAGGGCGGTATTGTTCAGTTTGTGGAATATTTGAATAAAAACCGCGAAGCGCTGCACGAAGAAGTCATTTATTGCGAAGGGGAGAAAGACGGCCTGCTTGTTGAGGTTGCCCTGCAATACAACGACAGCTACGTGAGCAATATTTATTCTTTTGCCAACAACATCAACACGCATGAAGGCGGTACGCACGAAACCGGGTTCAAGACAGCTCTTACCCGCGTGATCAACGACTACAGCCGCAAATTCAATCTCCTCAAGGAAAAGGATGCGAACCTGTCCGGGGATGATGTGCGTGAAGGGATCACGGCGATTATTTCGGTGAAGATCCAGGAGCCTCAATTCGAAGGGCAAACGAAAACAAAGCTCGGCAACTCGGAAGCGCGCAGCATTACCGAGTCCGTGTTTGGCGATCGTTTCAGCACCTTTATGGAGGAAAACCCTGGCGTAGCGAAAAAAGTGGTCGAGAAGGCTCTGATGGCTTCGCGTGCCCGTGAGGCTGCCCGTAAAGCCCGGGAAATGACTCGCCGCAAGAGCGCGCTCGAAGTCAGTGCGCTGCCGGGTAAATTGGCCGACTGCTCTTCCAAGGACGCTTCCGAATCCGAACTGTTCATCGTTGAGGGAGACTCTGCGGGCGGTTCTGCGAAGTCTGGCCGCGATCGTCACTTCCAGGCGATTCTTCCTTTGCGTGGAAAAGTGTTGAACGTAGAAAAGGCGCGCTTGGACAAAATTCTCGGCAACAACGAAATTCGCATGATCATTACGGCGCTCGGCACAGGGGTGGGCGAAGACTTCGACATCACCAAAGCGCGCTACCATAAAGTCGTAATCATGACGGACGCCGACGTGGATGGCTCACATATCCGTACGTTGCTGTTGACGTTCTTCTATCGCTACATGCGTCAGCTCATCGAAGCGGGGTATATTTATATTGCGCAGCCGCCGTTGTACAGCATCAAGCAGGGCAAAACGCTGCATTATGCTTACAACGACAGGCAGCGGGATGAAATACTCGCTACCCTGAAGACTACACCAAAGCCAAATGTGCAACGTTACAAAGGGTTGGGTGAGATGAACGCGGACCAATTGTGGGAAACTACAATGGACCCGGAGATGCGTACACTCTTGCAAGTTGACCTGGAAGACGCCATGGATGCCGATATGGTGTTTGAGACGCTCATGGGCGATGAAGTAGAGCCGCGCAGAGAGTTTATTGAGCAATACGCAGCGACTGTCAGAGATTTGGATATTTAAGATCCTTGATGGCTCCATATAGACATTGATTGCAGGAAGGCTCAGCTATGAAACAGGTGTGGAAAAGGCTTCTACCACGCTGTTTTGCGGATCGAAACGGGTTTTTCGCTGGCTTTCTCGTAGCTGAGCCAGCCTTCTTGCAAAAAATTCACTTTTACCCGATAAAAAAATCAAAAATTCTATTGCAATGAATAACAATCTATGCTAGATTAAAGATCTAGGAAGCGATACGGGCCTATAGCTCAGTTGGTTAGAGCGCACGCCTGATAAGCGTGAGGTCGGCTGTTCGAGTCAGCCTAGGCCCACCACTTACATAAGGCGATAGCAGCAAAATCAAGATCGCTTACCCATTTGAAAATGGGGCTGTAGCTCAGTTGGGAGAGCGCCTGCCTTGCAAGCAGGAGGTCATCGGTTCGATCCCGTTCAGCTCCACCATAGACTCCTAAAGGCAATTGGCCTGGATATTGTATTGTTCCTCGGTAGCTCAGTTGGTAGAGCAATCGGCTGTTAACCGATCGGTCGGCGGTTCGAGTCCGTCCCGAGGAGCCATAT